>CAZCEX010000257.1:0-6481 GCA_964497785.1 uncultured Thermoanaerobaculia bacterium
TTACCTCGATGGACAAGAAAGAGCGCCCTCGGTGGCAGATCGGTGTGGCCGCGTCCCTCGTCCTCATTGCCGCTGTCATCGCCTGGCAGGCGATCCGCCCCGGGAGGGCTACACAGCAGCCGATCCAGGTCGCCTCCTCCCTCGACCCCAATCGCATCGCCGTTGCGCCCTTCGCCAACCTGACCGGGGACGAAGCGTTTGACGCTCTGGGCAGACGCGCCGCCGATAGGATCATTCAAGAACTTGCAGACGTCGAAGGGCTGCAGGTGGCGCCGGCCAATGTGGTTGCGGGAATCACTCAGGGGCGCGCCCCTCTCGGCTCCGAAGCCCGTGCCCTCGTTAACGAGATTGCTACTGCTACATCCTCCAGACTCGTAGTGGTGGGTGTGATCTACGCCCCCGGAGACGAGATTGAAATCCAGGCCTCCCTCGAAGACGCGGCTTCCGGCAGGACGGTCCGGTCTTTCGACACCCTGCGTTGCCCCCGGAACGAGGTCGATACCTCACTCGACACCCTGGCCGGGTGGGTTTTCATCACAGCCATGGAAGAGCTGCATCCTTCCCTTCGTTTCGGGGCTGGGGGCCGGATTCCGGACCCGGTTGCGTTTCGAGAGTTTCTTACCGCCTTGCGGCTCGCGGGGGTCGGCTCCGCTGCCTACGATCATTATTTCAAGGCCCTCGAGCTAGATCCGGGTTTTGACCGGATTCGTCTCTATGGCGCCATCGCGTTGTGGAGCTTAGGCAACTGGCAGCGCGCTGATTCACTACTGCGACCCCTCGAAGAGTCTCGGGGGAGACTCGCGCCGAGCCAACAGCGTCTCGTGGACGCCGCTCGTTGGGGGTTGGACGGACGTTGGGTCGGGGCACTCGGCATCCTCCAGGAGTACTCGGCCGACAACCCGGACGACTGCATGGCCCGCGCAGCCGTGATCAAGACAGCCATGTATACCAACCGTCCTCGGCTCGCCATCGAGGTCTTTCAGGACTATCGCTGGGATCCGGTTCAGCCGTCGAATCAGAAAAAGATCATCTATTTCCACGCGGCGCACGCCCATCATCAGTTGGCACAGCACGAGCAGGAGCTCGGGGTACTGCGCACGCTCTGGGAAGAGCACCGGAGTTTCTTCGGTACGCTCTGGTTCCGAGGAAGCGAGGCCGATGCGTTGGCGGCGCTCGGTCGTATCGAGGATTGTCGGCAGGTGATTGCGAACGCACTGACAGAGCCCTCGTATGAACCGCACCGTTACGGAGAAACGATGGTTGGGGTCGCACAGGAGCTGCGCGCCCACGGCCACCCTGCGGAGTCGAACGAGATGGCGCAACGAGCTCTCGACTGGTTCGAGGATGCCGAACTCCCTGCCGAATACACCCAGCAGGTTCAGGAAGCTTCGATTACCGCGTTGTCTCTCCTCGGCCAGCATGAGCAGGCGTACCGGCTCGCCACCGAGCGGCTCGCCGACGAACCCGATTCATGGCCGCTCGAGGCCGAGGTCGGGGTTTTGGCCGCACGGGCTGGCGATCGTGCAACCGCAGAGGACATGTTTCGGAGATTGGCCGCGGTCGATGCGCCGTTCACCATGGGTTGGCCGTCGTACCACCGTGCCGCCATCGCCGCTCAATTGGGAGAGCGAGACAACGCCATCCGCCTTCTGCAACAAGCTATTTCCCAGGGATTCCGTAAACATGGTCTGCTGCATCTCGACATCTCTTTCGATGCCATCCGTGACGACCCCGAGTTCCAGGAGATCCAACGCCCGAAGGGTTGATTGACGTTTTCGCTCCCACCCAGGGCAGAAAAATATAGGAAATGGCCACAAAAAGGGACAAAAAGGGAAAATAGCCGCAAAAAGGCGCAGAAGGCGCAAAAACAAACGGCGCATTCGCTGATTGGTTTTCGTAAGATGGTCGTTAGTGAATCACGGTAATCGCGTTCCAGGTGCTCAGGCGAAGGTTCTTCGGGTCGGTCGGTGGCAGATCGATCGTGCCGCATGTGAGCTGCGCGACGGCGACACCGTCATCCGCCTGCGCCCCAAGGTCATGGACCTGCTCGTTGTCTTTGCCCGCAACCCCGGCGAGGTACTGTCCAAGGATTGCCTGCTTGACCTGGTCTGGTCCGACGTAACGGTGGGCGACGCCTCACTGTCGGTCGCCGTGGCCGAGCTGCGCGACGCCTTCGGCGACCAACCCGACAAGCCCGACTACATCGAGACCATACAGCGCCGCGGCTATCGGCTCATCGCTTCTGTGTCAGAACTCCAGACGGGATCGGAAAAAACAGGGAGCTCACACTTCTGGCTCACGGGGGCGGGCCTCGAGTTCGCCCTGCGTCAGGGAGAGAACCTCATCGGCCGCGCCCCTGACGCCCATATTCGAATCCAATCGGCCAAGGTCTCGCGTCACCACGCACGGATCACGATCGACGGTGACACCGCCGTGGTTGAAGATTCAGGGAGCAAAAACGGCACCTTCGTCGATGACAAACGGGTCACCGGCCCGACGCCCCTTTACCACGACAACCAGCTGCGCCTCGGTCAGTTCGCCGCGATCCTGAGTATCGTCGTCACCGACCGAGGTTCTACTGTCACCGAGCTGTCGCGGGAGGTGGTTGTCGAACCTCCAGGTCAATAGTCCCGGTCAAGGGTATCCCCACACATCAGGTCGATGCCCACTGGAGCGGCGTGGATGTGAATCGTACGGACGCGAAAAAACACATCAATGAAAAAATTCTTTGCGTTTCAAATGCCCTATATGGCCGTTCGGCAGCCACCTGCGATCAACCTGACTCAGGGGCAGAGACTTGGTGAGGGTCAAATGGGTCCATGCCTGTATTTCCAGGATACGACCTTCACACGTGCGAAACGAATATCGACCTCTGCCTCAATCACCGTCTGCCAGCCTGCGAACCGGCCTGCTGCGGTCACAGATCTGAAGTCCTGACGGTTTTTTTCAACCGAGCTGGAGATCGTTCCTTTGTCAAAAGCCCGGGCCCTAGAACCAACAAAGTTTTGATCTTCGTCCAGGTGCGCCAGGGTCTCGGCCATCGCCGCGTCTGCGAGGGCAGTCGTCATGACCCGACGCTCCTCAGCCCTGAAGGCGTCGAGTCGTACCTGAACGAATGATGCAGCGACCAAGATCGACATGGTGACGATCAACAGGGTCACCAGGGCGATAATGAGCGCCGCGCCGCGTTGCCGGTGGGCGTCGAGCAGCTCTCCCTTTCGATCCGGCTGCTCGGCACGGGGAAAAGCACCAACAGTTACCACGAGCGTCGTCCAGGCGACCGCAGTGAAAAGAGCGCGTGAGTCCTTTTGAGGTCGGTGACGCCGAATTGTGAGTACCCTGCCTTTGTCGCTACACGCGTGGGGTCACCGTGGCCAGGCAGTACCAACGTGACCTCGAGAAGATCCACGGTTGGAGTTCGCCATCGCCATTCGTGCATTTGCCGCAGGACAACCCGCCTGGTCAGCTCCACACCATCAAGATCCCGCTGACGCCTCAAAAGCGTTCCATCGAGCTGTGAGTAACGAACGATGGAACCGTCAAAAAACTTAAGCTCCAGAGCCTCCCCGGTCCACAACAACGATCCGGCGTGCAGCGCAGCTGCGGCGTGCACATCGCGCCGCATCCACTCGACTGCCTGGTCGGCAGCAGGGTCGTTGAGCGTCTGAGTGACCGCGCGCTCGAGCTTGACCGAATGAACGATGAGGGACCCGCCCGCGAGTACCGCCACGAGTATCAGTGCCGCAGTCACCATCACCTCGACCAGGGTCGCACCGCCTTCTCTGCCCCCCATTACGGCCTCCAGACCTGCGATTTCAGGGACCGCGTCACCAGATCCGGGCCGACACGGCACTCGGCGCGCAAAGAAATACGAAACAACCCCGGCACTTCGCTGTCGCCGACAACGGCAGTCACCAGAAGGTCCGAACACGTGTCGGATGCGGCCGCAAACGAAGCAGTGCCGGTCTTCAGGGGAAGAACCCCGACACGCATCAACTCGACTACAGATTCCAGCTCATGGAGCATCTCCGAATGAACCTGCACCCGACTCGTTGCTTCCGACAGGACGCTCAGAAACGAGGTCGCAGTCAGCAACGCAAATCCCAGCAGGGCCAGCGCCACAACACATTCAAGCAGCGAAAAACCCTGTTCTCGCCCCGTGTACACGGTCACCGCCAACTGTTGGCGTCGATCACAACCCTGTCTGCGCGTCGATCACCCTTCACGAGTTCCAGAAATACGCCAGTCTTTGCGACCGACCGCGAACAACCCCCCAGGTCGAGCCGGCAGGTGCCAAGAAACAACCGCCCCAGCAGATCGTGGCGTGTTAGCCAGCTCAGGTAACGGCTCGTATCAACCTCGTCGTCGTGCTCCGAAGCCGGCCGCCACCAACCGACCTCGCCGATTGCATCACAGGCCTCTACCTCACCATCGACAATCCTGAATTCGAAGCGCTCCGCAAATGGGTGTGCTGAGGCAAAGCGTGCAACAACTACTTCCACCTCCTTTTTTGCATTCAAAGCTGCGGATAACAAAGCAGGCCCCGAGTCTCCCGAGACCACCTCGGCCAGCTCATCTTTTTCCACCAGAGAGGCCCGTTCCAGCAGAGCCTGCCATCGGGACCGTTCCTCCGGGAGTTGCTCCTTCGAGACCAGGCTGGGCACACCCGACCACAGGTAGTTGACCGGCACAACGAGGCCTACACCAGACGAGTTGGCATCGGGTATCGCCGCGACACCGATCACCCTGCCACCCCGATCGAGGATTGGTCCCCCACTGTTGCCAGGGTGCGCGACGGCGTCGATCTGCATGTAGGAAATGCCCATCACAACCCGTGACGGGTGGCTCACAACGCCCTGGCTGACGGAAAAACCGAGACCGACCGGGCTGCCGACCGCAAGCACTGTCTCTCCCTGCTCTGCCACCGAACCATCACCCAGCTCGAGGAAAGCTACATCGGCCCCTTCAACTCGTACAATCGCAAGGTCGAGCCAAGCGTCCATTGCCTCGAGCGTTCCTAAAAGTGTGCTTCCGTCCGCCAAGGTCACTTCGATTGCCGAAGGTGAAGACGACAGGAGGTGCGCACATGTCACCAGACGATCCGGTGCGATGAAGAAACCGGCGCCGATGGTTCCGCCGCAGTTCACCTGTGCGCATGCTGGAATGGCTGCAAACGCGATCTCCTGGCTCGACATCAATCTCGGTTGACCCATTGTCTCTTCAGACTGGTGATCGACTCCCCTATCTCGTCCACCAACGAGCAAAACCAAAACGACGATCACTGCGATACCACCGACAATGGCGAGCCTGGCCTTGGCCGGCAGTCGTCGGATCCTCGCCGTGAGCGTCGCAAGGACTCCACCGCCGATCCGAGGCCCGGCCGCGGTCCCGATTCTGCCTCTCGGCCGGCGTACCGGCACCTCTTGAGTCACGACTCCATGACATCGAAGGACACCGGCTACCCTACCGGCAAGGCTGCGATTGCACTCGGACAGCAATACACCGGGGAGCAGCGCAAGGCCCTTCTTGATTTCCGAATAAACCGGAGCATCACCCCCGAGTGCGTCGATTTCCCGGGCCATCAAATGCAGGGCACGAGAATCCAACACCGGCACGTCGACGACGAGATCAACCAGGAGGCAGGTTCCGCACTGCGAGCAAGCCGGCTCAACGCTCGACGTCTGTCGCCCACATCGGAAACACCGTGTCGTCCTATCGGCCATAAAATCAGCCCACACCCATCGGGTCAATCATTCCCCTTCGCACCTCTGAACGTATCACGACGCTCACTCTCGCTGCCGAGCTGGAGCTCGGCGGTCCCAGGGTCTGAATTGGACTATAATCGACGTGTGAAGGTCAGGGAGCTGGTCAAAGTGCTGGAAACGGATGGTTGGCTGTTGGACCGCACACGAGGAAGTCATCGCCAGTACCGCCACCCAATCAACCTGAAACCGTTACGGTGTCGGGAAAATAAAGCGCCGATATCCCAATAGGAACCCTCAGAAGCGCTTTGAAACAGGCTGGACTCCTGGAAAGGAAGGCGTGACTACAATGCAATATCTCGTCGTAGTTGAGCAAGGTGATACAGGTTTCGGGGCCTACGTACCAGACCTGCCTGGTTGCATAGCAGCCGGCGATACCCGCGAAGAAGTGCTGAACCTGATCCAGGAGGCCATCGAGTTTCACATCGAGGGTTTGAAGGAACAGGGCAACCCGATCCCGCAGCCGGCTTCGACGGCACAGGTGATTCATGTGGGGACTGCCTGATGGCCCATAGCGCTAAGTGGATTTTTTGACCCCTGCAGGCCCTGTCCCGGTTCGCGGCCCCGGCGCCTGAATCCGTCATGGATACGTCACTGCCCCTGCTCCTAAAGCTGGAGAGGGCTTTCAGTGACTCAGGGGTGTATTGTTCGAAGACTCCTCCCCTTGACATCGAAGTGAATGCCCTCAATCGCGGGCGAGGACGCCCGCGCTACAACAG
>CAZCEX010000258.1:0-6475 GCA_964497785.1 uncultured Thermoanaerobaculia bacterium
CGGTCGAGGTCGAGGCTGAGGTAGAGACCCAGGTTGAGGCAGCGGTCGAGGTCGAAGCTGAGGTAGAGACCCAGGTTGAGGCAGCGGTCGAGGTCGAGGCAGAGGTAGAGACCCAGGTTGAGGCAGCGGTCGAGGTCGAGGCTGAGGTAGAGACCCAGGTTGAGGCAGTGGCCGAGGTCGAGGCTGAGGTGGAGACCCAGGTTGAGGCTGAGGCTGAGGTCGAGGCAGAGGCAGAGGTCGAGACGCCGGCAGAGCCGGTCGAAGATGATCTGGATGAGTCCGACGGGGTCGAACCAGAGGTCTCTGTGGAACCGGACACCGACGCGGAGGTTGGTGAAGAAGAAAAAGCCACGAAGTAATGATTCCCCCTATACTTGTTGTAGGTGCGAATCACGATCTCGCGGAGGAGATTTCGATATGACGACGATGACCAAGGCCGATCTCGTGGAACAGGTTGCGACCCAGGCAGACATTCCCCGCAAGCAGGCGGACGATGTCGTGCGGGTGATCCTGGAGAGCATCACCGAGGCGTTGCACCGAGGTGAGAAAGTCGAGCTGCGGGGATTCGGGTCGTTTCGGATCCGACAGCGCGGTGCGCGCATCGGCCGAAATCCCAAGACCGGTGAAAAGGTCGAAGTTCCGCCAAAGAAGATCCCTTACTTCAAACCTGGCAAGCACCTGCGCGAGACTCTTCTGCGCCTGTAGTCTCACGGGAGTTCGATGCCAGCACCCGGGAGCTGAATTGTGCTCCGACCCCGTTTGTCGGTTTTCCGGAGCCGTATGATGGATAGGGAATCTTAATGATGGAGAAGAAGCAAACCGAGGACACGAGTCCTGTTCCATACGGGTTGGTATTCCTTGGTTGGCTGGTGCCCGGTCTTGGTCACTTTCTGCTCGGAAAGAGGCGTAGAGCGGCAGTGTTCGGGGCAGTGATTGCAGCGGGGTTTTTTACGGGCATCATGCTCAGCGGGGAAATTGGCGTGCCGCACGCCGGGAACCCTTTCTCCTGGCTTGCAACATTCGCCTCCGCCGGCAACGGCATCCTCTATTTGGCCAGACTGGCCTGGGTCAACGGGATCGACGGCTTGTTCGGGAACTTCCCGTTGGGACTCGAAGGTGGGGGAGACCCCATCGCGGCCGGCTTCAATTATGGGAAGACCTTTATCATCACGGCGGGTCTGATGAATCTGCTCGCTGTTCTCGATGTGTCCGACATCGGCCGGGGAGTGAAGGAGTGATGGACCATTTCCTGATGCTCGTTTGGCACGCATCCCTCGTCTCGCTATTTTTTGCCTTTCTGTGGCGGGAACGGGGGGGACAACGCAGGCGCCTCTTCTTGAAGACCTTCGTCATCATGGTTGCTGGAGGTTTCCTGGCCGGGTGGTTGATGTTCCCCTTTCCGTGAGCAGGGAGATCCTGATCCTTTTCCGGTCTTCGGCCGTCTTCATCAACGCTGCGTACGCAGTCCTCTTGGTGGTCCTCGCTGTTCTTCCGCGGTCGATCAGCCAGGCAGGGTTTGGGATGTCGGACTTGGCTGCGCACGCGATAGCGTATGGTGTGCAGGGGTGCCTCCTGATGTGGGCCATTCGGCCTATTCTCGGTGTGAAACGTGGTGTTCTCATGGCGGTGATCGGGACGATGCTCTTCGGGCTCATCACCGAGACCGTGCAGTCAATCCTGCCCTATCGTGATTTCGGGATCAACGACCTCGGTGCAGATGGCATCGGAGCCATGATTGGGGTTGGGATCGCTCTCGCCTTCGGTTTTGGTGGGAAGAACGGTGTGAGACAGCATTGATGGAGACCGAGAGCATTCTCATCGTTGCGGGAGAGGTTTCGGGGGACATCCACGCCGGAAACCTGCTCGAAAGTCTGAGAAGAATACGGCCGTCGGTCAGTGCTTTCGGCGTTGGCGGGGATCGTCTCCGAGAGGCGGGTCTGGACTGCGTTGCGGGAATCGACGAACTTGCCCATATGGGCCTCGTCGAGGTCATCCGCGAGCTCCCCAGGATTCGAGCCATCATGCGACGCCTGGTTGAGGAGGCCGCCCGGCGCAAACCGGTTCTGGCGATCCTGGTCGACTCGCCGGATTTTAACCTCCGCCTCGCGTCGCGCCTCAAGAAGCTCGGTATTCCGGTTGTTCTTTATGTTTCTCCGCAGCTTTGGGCATGGCGAAAGGGACGGGTTCGTTCGGTACGGCGCCTCGCGGAAGAGGTGCTGTGCGTATTGCCGTTCGAAACCGACTTTTATCGGACACACGGCGTTCGTGCGCGATACATGGGGCACCCGCTGGTGGATGATTTCGCCCGCGAGAACTTGTTGAATTTGCAGGCACAGGTCTGCCCACGACGGCTCGCCCTCTTGCCCGGCTCCCGGGTGATGGAGATCCACGCGCTGCTGCCCGCAATGCTCGGAGGACTGAAGAGTCTGCCAGCGGAAGTCGTCGAGGACGTCGTTCTCATTCAGGCGCCCGGCACGGCTGAGACGATCCAGGAGTTTGCCGGTGATTTCGGACTGGACCCTCGAGTCAGGATCGTGACCGGAGCGAGGCGACGCCCGGAGCTCGCCGGGTGTGGACTGGCATGGACTGCCTCCGGGACCGCAACCCTCGAGTGTGCACTGCTCGGTGTGCCGATGATCGTGGGCTACAGGATGCGATGGTTGACATGGGTGTTGGCGCGGCTGCTCGTGAAGGTGCCCCACATCGCGCTCGTCAACCTGATTGCGGACGAAAGGGCGGCGCCCGAGCTGATTCAATACGACTGGAACCCGGACAACCTGGCGTCGGTCACCCGGGAGGTCATGGGAGGCAATGGACTTGTCGTCCAGAGTAAAGCACTCGCCCGTGTGCGCGGTTTGCTGGGCCAGCCGGGGGCGTCTCAACGCGCGGCGGAGGCAGTTGCCGAGCACATCGCCCACAGCCGCGTCTCGCGGGACTCCGCGAAGCTGTACAATCCGTGACCCTGGAGGTTGCATGGAAGAGGATGCAGCAATAAAGGTGGGAATGATCGGCCTCGGTTGTGCAAAAAACCGGGTCGATGCCGAGGTCATGCTGGGGCATCTTCGACAAGAAGGCGTCGAGATCACGGCCGACGCCGCACAGGCGGATGTCGTTGTGGTGAATACATGCGGATTCGTGGTCGATGCCAAACAGGAGAGCATCGATGCTCTGCTCGAGATTGCTGAGGCAAAGAGGAATGGGGATGTCTCCCGTCTCGTCGTTGCCGGCTGCATGGTCCAGGCCTACGCCGAGGAGCTCAAGTCCGAGGTTCCCGAGATCGACAGTTTCGTCGGTCTCGATCAGCTTGAAAAGGTCGTCGATGCCGTTCGCGGTGATCGGGATGGTCGGTTGCCGGATCAGCGAGGGGCGATTCGCCTGTATGATCACGAGCAGCCCCGGATGCTATCGACACCGGGCTATGCCTACCTCAAGGTCGCCGAGGGCTGTGATAATCCCTGTACCTTCTGCCATATCCCTGCGATGAGGGGTGGTTATCGATCCAGGCGGATCGGTGACCTGGTCGCCGAGGCACAACGCCTCGAGCGGGTAGGCGTCAACGAGCTCGTGCTCATCGCCCAGGACACAACACGTTTTGGTGAGGACCTCGGGCTGGGGCGAGGTGGGCTGCGCACTCTGGTCGAGGCGCTGCTGGAGAGGACGTCGATTCCCTGGATCCGTTTTCTCTATGCCTATCCAGCAACGCTGGACAACAAGATCTTCGACCTCATGGCTTCTTCGGATCGTTTCTTGCCATACCTGGACATCCCCCTCCAGCACGCCGATCGAAAGGTCCTCAAGTTGATGAAACGCGGAGGCGATGCAAGAACCTATGCCAAGTTGATCGACACCGCGCGCGCGACGGTGCCCGATCTGGCGGTGAGGACGACCATGATTGTCGGCTTCCCGGGTGAAGGAAGTACCGAGTTCGCGACGCTCGAGGCGTTTGTCAAGGACATGCGATTCGATCACCTCGGCGTCTTTTCCTACTCATGGCAAGAAGAGAATCCCGGCGCTGACCTGGGCGACCCGGTGCCAGAGGATGTCAAACGGGAGCGTTTGGAAAGACTGATGGAGATCCAACAACCGATCTCGCTGGTCCACAACGAAGCCCTGGTCGGTCGAACCCTCCAGGCACTCGTCGAAGGGCCTCTCGAGGAGATGGAATTGCTCACGGCCGGCCGCCTCGGGCGTCAGGCGCCGGAGATCGACGGAAGAGTGCTCATCAACGACGGAACCGCTGGAGCAGGAAGCCTGGTCGAGGTGGAGATCACCGAGAGTCATCCCTACGACGTCGTTGGTCGATTGGTCAAGGTGATCAGCCCTGGTCCGTCGACAACAGGCCTTCCGGTGCTGGGCTGAGTATTATGGAAGTCATCAGAGACCCCCTCGGTCGAGACGATGTGCCGCTGAAATCGGTGCTGTCCATCGGCAATTTCGACGGCGTACACCGGGGCCATCAGGCCGTGATCGCTCAGGCGGTCAACCGTGCCCGGGAGCTGGAAACGACGGCTGCGTTGATGACCTTCGACCCGTATCCGGCGAAGCTGCTTCGCCCGGATCGGGCGCCGAAGCTTCTGACGACGATGGAGCAGCGGCTCGAGGTTCTGGCCCGAACTGGACTCGACGTGGTTGCGGTCGTTCCTTTTACCCACCGGGTCGCGAGGATGGATGCGGAGACGTTTATCGAACGGGTATTGGTGGACAGGTTCGATATTCGTGAGGTCATGATCGGCGCCAACTTCCGTTTCGGTAACGACAGAGGCGGCGATGTCGAGCTGTTGGCCGAGTACGGACGCAAGTTCGGATTCACGGCCGAAGCCTGGCCGACAGTCGAAGAAGATGGTGGGGTGGTGTCTTCGACACGGGTTCGGCAAGCGATCGCGGAAGGGAATGTGGGAGGCGCCGGACATCTGCTCGGGAGGGCAGTATTCGGTGACGGGCAGGTGCTGCTGGGCAAGCGTCTGGGTCGCAAGCTCGGCTTCCCGACCCTCAACATCGAGCTCGAGAACGAGCTGATCCCGGCAGAAGGCGTGTACATCACGGTGGTCTACATCCCGTCCTTTCAAAGGGTGTTCCCTTCAGTGACCAATATCGGTGTTCGGCCGACGGTGTATGAAAACTCGGGCGTCACCATCGAAAGTCATCTTCTGGACTTCACCGCAGACGTCTACAAGGAACGGGTTCGGATCTTCTTCCTCGAACGGCTTCGTGACGAGGTGAGCTTCATGTCGACTCTGCAACTCGTTGCCCAGGTCGGGCGTGACGTCGAGACCGCTCGGCTGTGGTTCTACAATCACCCGATGGAAAGCCTCGGTCTGGTGTACCCATGATCCTTCTCGAGCCGATGGCGGTGGCCGTTACTTTTGCACTGTCGGTCACATTCCTCGTCGTGATCGTTGGCGCTCTGTGGTGGATGGATCGATTCGACCGCGAGCCGATCACCATGGTCGTCAGTGCGTACCTCTGGGGTGCGGTGCTGGCCCCGCTGGTGGTCCTGGGCGCCGAGACCCTCCTGAATGGCGCCTTGTCGCCAGCTAATTCTGTCCTGGATTGGCGCCTGGTCGTATTTGGGATCGCACCACTCGCGATCGAGGTCTCGAAGGCCGTAGGAATCTTCCTGGTACTCTATGCGACCCGTACTTTCGACAGCCCGACCGATGGTTTCGTATACGGAGCCGCGGTGGGCGCCGGATTCGCCGTGACCGGACCGCTTGTCAGTGAGTTCGCATCGGGCGGCGGACCGGGTGTCGAATCCTTCGGGGCGGGAATTGCCGGTTTCGCATTCTGGTCGATCGGACTTCACGTGCTGGCTTCGTCTGTGCTCGGTGCGTGCATTGGCGCCGGCCGCCTTACCGGCTCGTGGGCCAGACGTTGTCTTTGGGGACTGACCGGCTTGGTGGGCGCAGTTTTCCTGCATGCCATATTCACCTGGATTGGGCTCGACCTCGTTTCTCAGACGGCGGCCGTGCGACCGTGGATGGTGACCCTGACGCTGTACGCTCTCCTCGCTGCTGTTCTCGGGATCATCCTCCTGGCCGAGGAGCGGATCCTGAAACGCCAACTCGCCGATGAGGTTCGGCTCGGGGTGCTCCCGGAATGGACGGCCAAGGTGATCCCCTGTTACCTGCGCCGCGTCAGATCCGATTGGTGGCACTCGCGGAGAGAACGCACTGTGATCTCCCGATTGCTCACCCGTCTGGCATTCAGGAAAGAAGCGCTCACGACCCCAGCTTCCGGTTGTTCGAACCTCGAGGGCCTGGAAATCGTCTGGTTACGCGAGCGCATCCAGAAGATCATCTACCCGCCCAAAAATCCGATCTCTCCGCTCACGGAAGATATGTGGTAACGATGAGGGTGCATCGCCTCGGCCCCTCGTTACGAAAACCGGCGAATAATGCGGGCCAAGCCTATGCACCTGAGTCAAGTTGATCGTGATTGGCGATCAGGAGGCCATATAGGGCATTTGAAACGCAAA
>CAZCEX010000259.1:0-6471 GCA_964497785.1 uncultured Thermoanaerobaculia bacterium
ACCCACATCCTGCCCGAGGTCGATCAGATCTGCGAACGCGTGCTGATCATCGACCGCGGCCGCATCGTCGCCGACGGCACGCCGAATGGTCTGCGGTCCCGCGTCGCCGGTCGTCCAACCGTCGAGGCCGTCATTCACGGGCCGACCGACGAGGCGGCAATCGCCGCGCTCGAGCGGATCGACGGCGTCGTGACGGCGACGCCAGCCGGCGATGGCCGCTACCGGGTCGAGCACGAGGCCGACGCCGATCCCAGGGAGGCGGTATTCCGCCTTGCGGTTCACCAGGACTGGACCTTGCTCGAGCTGACCCCCGGCAAGGCCTCGCTCGAGGACGTATTCGTACGTCTGACGACTCACGAGGCCATCGAAGAGAGCGCTGGGGAGGTGTGACATGCAAAAGACTCTGGCTATCTTGAAACGGGAGCTCGTCGCCTACTTCTCGTCGCCGCTCGCCTACATGGTGATGACCGGCTTCCTGCTGCTTCAGGGAATGATCTTCTACCTCGTGCTCGCCTTTCTCAACAACCCAATGGCTCAGTCGATGGCGCCCCTCGAGGCCTTCTTCGGCGGCACGATCTTCTTCTGGTTCTTCCTTCTCTTCGTGACCCCCGTCATCACCATGCGGCTGGTCGCCGAAGAAAGCCGCAGCGGCACCCTGGAAATACTCCTGACATCGCCGATCACGGCGAGCGAGATCATCGGCGGCAAATTCCTGGCGGCCCTGGTCTTCTACTCGACCTTGTGGCTGCCGACCACCATCTACGTCGTCATCCTGCAACAACATGCCGAGATCGATATGGGACCTGTGCTTTCCGGCTACCTCGGAGTCTTCCTCGTCGGCTTTCTCTTCCTCGGCGTCGGCACCTTCGCTTCGACCCTGACGGACAATCAGCTCATCGCCGCGATCCTCGCCTTCGTCGGCCTCATCGCCCTGTTCACCGTTCCCCTCGTCGAGCAACTCCTGGTATCGGGATCAGTCTTCAAGACGGCACTGTCACACATGGATCTCTGGTCACACATGGAGGACTTCGCGATGGGTGTTGTCGACACCCGTCACATCGTCTACGCGCTGTCTCTCGGACTGTTCTTCCTCTTTTTGGCAACGCGCAGCCTCGAGCTCAAGAAGGGCAGGTGAGGAGATGCGACAACAAGACATCCGTCGTTCCACCTCGGGAATCGTCGCCATCGCCCTCGCCGTGGCCCTCGTCCTGATGATCAACTGGATCGGCGCCCGCCACTGGAAACGCGCCGACTGGACCGCTTCCAACCTCTACACCCTGTCCGAGAAGAGCCACAACATCGTCGGTGATCTCGCAGAGGACATCCGGGTGATTGTATTCATGACCCCGGGATCGCCGCTCTTTCCGCAGGTTCGCGAGCTCCTGGGGCGCTACGCCGCGGCATCCGCAAGAATCACTGCCGAGTTCATCGACCCCGAACGCGAGCCCTTGCGCACGCAGCAGCTGGCCGAGGAGTTCGGAATCTCGGTCGCCAATACGGTTGTCTTCTCGGCTGGGGAGCGGTCCAAGTACGTCACCTCCGACCAGATGGCCGAGTACGATTACGCAGGCGCACAGTACGGTCAGACTCCTACGCTCAAGAGCTTCACGGCCGAGGAGCAGTTCACCGCCGCCATCCTGTCGCTGGTGGCGCCGACGGTGCCGCGCATCTACTTCGTCACCGGCCATGGTGAACCCTCGCTCGAGCCGCCACTGCAGCCAACCGAGCGCAACATCGGCGTGCTCGAAGAGGCCCTCAAACGCGAGAACATGGAGAGCGCCGATATCAATCTCCTCTCTGGCAACGTTCCCGAGGACGCCGACGTGCTGGCCATCGTTGGCCCAACCCGCGCCTTCACCGAGCTGGAGATCTCTGCCCTCGACCAGTTCCTCGCCCAAGGAGGCCGCCTCCTGGTAGCCCTCGATCCACTCATCGAACCAGACGGGGGGATGCGCTCGACGCGTCTTGAAGACCTGCTGCTGAAGTGGGATGTCGAAGTCCGCAACGATCTCGTCATCGATCCATCCAGGAAGCTGCCATTTTACGACCTTTCGGCTGTCTACCTCGACGCATACCGCGACCACCCCATCACCCAAGGGATGGAGGGGCTGGCGGTTCTCTTCCTCGTCGCGCGATCGGTGGCGCCGGTCGAAGAGCCCGAGCACGAGGTCACGGTTCTGGTTGAAACAAGCAACGACGGCTGGGGCGAAACCAATATGGTTCAGCTGCTCGACGGTGAGCCCGTCGACCCGGGGGACAACGATACTCTGGGGCCCATCTCTGTCGCCATTGCCGTCGAGTCGCGCTCGAATATCGCTGGTGAGGACGAAGAGGAAGGCGCCAACGAGTCGGCTCGAAAGGCTCGGTTGGTGGTTATCGGCGACTCGGACTTCATGTCCGACACCGAGATCGCCAACGCCGGCAATCTCGTGCTCGCCGTCAACGCCTTCAACTGGCTCGCCGACCAGGAGCACGCGCTCGGCATCGCCGCGCGCGCCGTCGATCAGACGAGCATGTACCTCACGAGCGGCCAGATGCAGGCCATTCTCCTCATCGTTCTGGTCATTCTCCCGGGCGCTGCAATCGTCGGGGGAATCCTGATCTGGCGGCGGCGGCGCCGCTGAGGAGGTAGGAATGAACAATCGGTCTCTCGCCATCCTGGCCGCCCTGGTAGTGATCCTCGGCGGCTTCATCTGGCTCTTCGAGCGCCACGAGCCGACCACCAACGAAGCACGACAACTCGCCAAGAAGATTTTCACCGGCCTCGATACTGACGACATCGGCGGCCTGGAGATCGGCAATTCCCACGGCACCTTCACCTTTGCAAAAACGGAAGACAACTGGCGTTTGACCGCCCCGCTCGAGTCGGCGGCCGACAGTTTCGCCGTCGACGGTGTGGTTTCGGCGATGCTCGGGCTCGAAATCGAACGGCGCCTCGCTGCCGACGAGGTCGAGGCAGACGCCTACGACATCGATGAGCCCGACCTGCAGGTCACGCTCATCTCGAAAGACGGAGCACATCACCGGCTCGCAGTCGGCGGCGCGACGCCGCTGGGCGGCAAACGAGCTGTTTCCCGAGACGGCGGAGAGATCATCCTCACCTCCGGCGCCTTCGTGGTGAATCTCAACAAGGAGCTCGACGACTGGCGGTCACGCAAGCTGCTCGATGGCCGTCTCGCCGACTTCGTCTCGATCGACATCACCGCCGACGGCGACCGCATCGACGCCGTCGAAGTCGACGGCGTGTGGCGCCTGCGTACTCCCATTTCCGACCTCGCCGATACCGAGCTATTGCGTATCTTCGTCACCGACATCACGAGCGTACGCATCAAAGCATTTGTCGACAACGAGGCGGATCTCGAGGCCATGGGCCTTACCCAACCTCGCCACCACATCATGATGATCCCTGCCGACGGCGGCGAGAGCACGACCCTGGACTTCGGTCATACCCGAGATGTCGACGGCGCCACCCAGGTGGCCTGTCGCCGCAATGAGTCGCACATCTTCTGGGTGAACGATCGGGCAGAGACGGTGCTCGGCAAGGCCCCGGTACGCTGGCGGGAGCCCGGGGTGCGGCCGTTCGAGACCTGGGAAACCACCGGCCTGACGATCGTCAACGGCGATGAATCGGCCTCTCTCAAGAAGACGTCGGGCCTGTGGACCTTCGATGGTGACGAGCAGGCCGACGCCGACGCTGTCGAAGAGAGGTTGTCGGCCCTGGCCGAACTCGTGGCGGTCGACTTCGACCTGATGGATCTGGGCACCCCCGAGCTCGGCAGGGTCACGGTTTCTCTGAGTGATTCTGATGGAGAGGAGCTGATTTTCAGCTTCAGTGAGGCCCTCGGCGAAGGGGGCAACGTTCTCGTCCGGGCCACCGGCCGCGACGTGCTCATGAGTGTGCGGCCGGAGGACGCTGAGCGCATCCTTGGCAACCTGTCCGGTCTGCGCCTGGTGCAAACCGAAGCGGAAGACGACCTATCCCCCACAAACTCCTCGGGGTAGAATGACCTCGCCCGCCGCCCCCCAAGGGTCTGGCCGGTTCTTCGGGGTCGGGCGAGAAAGAAGGCCCTCTCGTGCACCCACCGATACCGAATTGGCAGATCCAGTTTCAAGACCTCAAGGAACGACGACCCGACCTCGCTGAAAGGGTCTGCCGCCGTCTGCTCATCGACATGCAGCGGAAGGAACTGGTCGACTTCGACGCCCTCGACGACGAGGTCGCATCAGCTCTGCGACTGAACGGCGAGCGTCGAGGCGCGGACCCCAACCGTCCCAAGCCCCGGCTGTCGCCCGACTCCCGGCTCGCCTTGTATGACCTGGCCATCAAGTACGCCGAGCGCTTCCTCGAACCACACGAGATCTCGGCCGCGATCCTGCTCACCGAAAAACGGCAACTGGTCTTCGAGATCTCTCGCCTTGCCGAGGACGCCGACACCCCTCTCGATGAGCTGCGCGACAAGATCAGGGAGTGCATCGAGTTCGCGCCCGGCGAAGCCGTCGCCCCCAAGGCCGACATCATCGGCACTCGCGCAGCCCTGGTCCGCCGTCTCCTGACCGACCAGCTTCCGTTCATTTCGGTAGCCAAGAGGTTCATCCGCATCAAGGATTTCGGGCACGTCATGGACCACCTCATCCCGGTCGGCGGCAACCAGGGACGGCTCGGTGGAAAAGCTGCCGGCCTGATTCTCGCCGAGTCCATTCTCGCGCAGGCGGCCCGGCAGGGCCGGTTCGAAGGTAACTTCAAGATCCCGGAATCCTACTTCGTTCCGTCCAACGGCATCCTCGAATTCATCGAGTACAACGGGCTCGAGGAAATCATCAACGTCAAGTACCAGGACATCAACGAGGTGCGTGACGATTTCCCCCTCGTCGAGCGCCTCTTCAAGAGTGGTTCTTTCCCGCCGATCCTGCACAAAGCTCTCGAGGAGATGCTCTACAAGATCGGCGAGGTCCCGCTGGTGGTGCGCTCCTCATCGTTGCTCGAGGATCGCATCGGACACGCATTCTCCGGCAAGTACAAGAGCCTCTTCATCCCCAACCGCGGCACCATCGAGAAACGGCTCGCCGACCTCGAAGATGCGATGTCCGAGGTCTACGCATCGCTCTTCCACCCGGACCCGATCGAGTACCGGCGCGAACGTGGGCTGCTCGACTTCCAGGAACAGATGGGCATCCTCATTCAGGTGGTTGTCGGCCAGGAGATCGATGAGTACCTGATGCCCACTTTCGCCGGAGTCGCCTTCTCACGTTGCGAGATGCGGTGGTCGCCTCGCATCAAACGCACCGACGGCATGGCTCGGCTCGTGCTCGGCCTCGGAACCCGGGCGGTCGATCGTGTCGGCGACGACTGGCCGGTGATGGTCGCCCTCGAGCAACCGAACCTGCGAGTCCTGCAACAGCCTGAGGAGATCTACCGCTACTCCCAACACCAGGTCGACGTGGTCGACCTCAAGCACGGGGAGTTCGAAACGGTCGAACTCGCCCACCTGATGCACACGGTCGGGCGAAAGCTGCCGCTGATGAACAAATGTTTCTCGATCCACCGCCACCGCCAGATCATGCCCATGGTCGGCCTCATGATCCAAACCGAGCCAGAGGATCTGGTGGTGACCTTTGAAGGCCTGCTGAGGTCGGATTTCCCGACCCGCCTCAAGTCCATCCTCGACATCCTCGAGGAAGGCCTCGAAGAGCCCGTGGACGTCGAGTTTGCGCACGACGGCAAGGACCTCTTTGTTCTCCAATGCCGCGCCCTCAGCCTCGCCACCTCCGTACGCCACGTTCCGATTCCGACCGACATCCCGAATCAGGACAAGGTCTTCAGCGCCTCCCGTTTCGTGCAGATGGGCCAGGCCCGCAACCTCGAGTACGTCGTACTCATCGACCCGCGAGACTATGCAAAGTTACCGAACATCAAAGCCATGCAACGCGTCGCAAGGGTAGTCGGCAAGCTCAACCAGGCCCTGCCACAGAAGAAGTTCATCCTCATGGGTCCGGGCCGCTGGGGCAGCCGGGGCGACATCAAGCTCGGCGTTCCGGTGACCTACGCTGACATCTGCCACACCTCGATGCTGCTCGAGGTAGCACGCATGAAGGGCTCCTACCTGCCCGACGTCAGCTTCGGCACGCATTTCTTCCAGGACCTCGTTGAGGCCGAGATCATCTACCTGCCTCTCTACCCGGACGAGGATGGCAACATCTGGAACGAGCCGTTCCTCAACCAGGCCCCGAACTCGCTCGCCGAGCTGCTACCTCGTTATGCCGAAATGGAAGACGTCGTACGCGTCATTCACATACCCGAGGTCACCGATGGCCGCCTGTTGCACGTCATCATGGATGGCGACGCGGAGAGGGCGTTGGCCTTTGTCGGGCCGGAGCACATCTAGCCACTTACCCCCAGACCCCTTCGAAAATTCGAAGCAGGTGCACTAGAGACGTTACGTAACGTGCTTCAAACGAGAGAGTTGAGCAGAG
>CAZCEX010000260.1:0-6463 GCA_964497785.1 uncultured Thermoanaerobaculia bacterium
GCCGAAAAATGGCCTCAAACGACCCACCGAAATCCATCCACCCTCTATGCACTACGCCCTCCTAGGGGGGTGGGCCACGATGACAGAGCGCAACCGTTTACATGCCCGATCCAAACGGCTCGAGGTATTCAACAGCTATCGGGAGCTCTTCGCGAGTGCCCCGATCAGACTCATGAGCCGTACTGTGAGCACCATGCAGTCGCTCGGGTACGACGACCTCGCCACCGCGATCGGCGACATGGACTGGCGGACAGTGCCTGCCGACGACCCGGAAGATCCGTGCTTGCGTCAGGATTGGGGGGCGTTGCTCGACTCGGCGTTCGAGCACATGGGGGGCTGGCTGCGACAGCTCTCGGCTCACCCCATGGGCTACAACCTCGACTCGCTCGGATACGCGACGGTGGTTCGAGGGTGGTCGGAGATGTGGAGCCATCAGCTCGGCATCCAGTTCGAGAACCGACCCAGAGAAACGCCGCAGGTGTTTGTCTTTCACGGCGGAAACCAGGGCATTCAAGCGGCGTTGCTCGGAGTTGCGGAAGCTCGTCGTGATCGTTGTGGAACCGCCGAGCCGGCGACGATGCTCGTTCCCATTCCGACCTTTTCCTGTCCGCTCGATCAGATGGCGCTGCAAGGGATGAAGGTCCATCTCCTTCCGCCTACAGACCCCGGCATGGACCCCGACGCCTCCGACATCGCGAGAATACCCGACGGAGTCGACATCGACGGCGTGTATCTCATGCCGGTGAACAACCCGACGGGAAGGACGCTCGAACCACGGCAACTGCAGAGCATTATGGCGGCCATTCTCGATCGGTGGCCCCATGCCGCTATCATTCTCGACTCGGTGTACGTTCGACTGCATCCACGCGACCGGGAGCTCGTGGCGTGGTACGAGGAGGACCCGCGGTTCGCTGATTCGATCATCTTCATCGATTCGTTGTCGAAGACCCACGGGGTCACCGGTCTGCGGGCCGGCGCGCTGCTGACCCGCTCGGAGCCTTTGTCTCGAGGCATTACTCGGTACGCCCAGAACGTGATGGCGGGACCCTCGAATGCTATGCAGGCAGTCATGCTGTCCTTGATCGCTCCATTCGTGACCGGAGATCGAGAACTTGCCGAGCAGCGCATTCGGTTGCAGCTTCGGATCGGCCGGCATCTGCAAGTACGGCGAAGGCTTTTGCTTCGAGGCGCCTTTGTGTCATTCCGCGAACTGCTTGACCACGATCAGCCGGTTCTGCCCGACCCCACAGGGTTCGACTGGGCGGGATCGATGTATGCGGACCTTCGCCTCTCAAATCGCTGCGTACGGCTAGCTGACGAGGCGGGTGTGTCTCCGACAGTCGCCTTTTACCTCGAAACAGGCATTGCCGGGGTTCCTCTGGAGGGTTTCTGTTCGAATCCCAACCTCGTCCGTCACGGACTGATCCTCAACGAGGATCAGGCCGAGTTGGCGCAATTCCAGGAGCACGCACGACGGTACGTGAGGTTGTCGTTCGGGATGACTCCGCCGCCTCGAGAGTAGGGAGTTCTAGGAGGGTGTAGCGCATAGAATTGGCGGCGTCCGGGACGAGACGGCTCACGACCAATGCGGCCGCCGAGGCCAGCAGGAACGCGGGGACCAACTCATACAGGTTGTGCAGACCCCAGTGTTGAACGAGCCACCACGAGGCTACGGTGATTCCTGTTGCTGCGAGAACCGCCGTTATGTGACCGGGTTCGAAGGCGTGAGTTAATCGACCGATCATGAGGATTACGGCTGACACGACGATCGTGATCCACCAGAGCCGATCGAACAACGCGGGTCCGAGCAGGGTCGGATCGCTGAGGTTCTTGATGCCAAGCTTCCATACGACGGTGACACCGACGCCGGTCAGCATGCAGGCGAGAGCGCCGAAGCGGTTGGTCAACCGAGGTTTGAGGGCCATCATCGTCAGAGGAGCGAAACTCGCCCCAAGACCCGACCACGCAAAAAGTACGAACCAGAAGACGACAGTCTCGCCGCGTAATGCGATCAGCACGCCGAGCACGCCGACTATCGCGACAGTCCATCGCCCGAGCACCAGGCTGCGTCGGTCGTCGCGTGCCCGTCCGAAGGTCTCCTCCACGAGATCGTATGAGACGGCCGATGCGGCAACGAGGAGCTGTGACGAAACGGTCGAGAGAATGGCCGAGATGATCGCCGCGAGGAGGAACCCGGCGAGGACCGGCGGAAGGAGTTGCAGAGCAAGGGCCATGAGGGCGCGCTCGCCATCGACCAGATTGGGCAGCAGCGCCCGTCCTACAAGTCCGGCGACGCCTGCGCCATAGAAGACTGCAATCCCCCAGAGCATTGCGATGATGCGCAGACGACGAACCTCGCGGTCGTTCCTCGCCGCCATGTAGCGGGTGATGACGTGGGGCATTCCCGGGTAGCCGAGGCCGATGCCAAGCTCCCCAACGATGAACCCCCAGAGAGCGGGGCCCATCCGGTCCCCTGTCGCCGAGACGAGGGCGGGGTCGATGCGACCGAGAGCCGAGAACAGGGCGCCAAAGCCCCCCATGCTGGCGACGGCGTAAAGCGGAAGCACGAGCAGGCCGACCGCGACGAGGATGCCCTGGAAAAGATCGGTCCAGGCGACCGCGCGGAAACCACCGAGCAGCGTCACGACGGTGATGACTGCGGCGCCGATGACAACACCCCAGTAGTAGCCGCTGCGGCCGAGATCGAAAGTCGACGAGAACGCCTTTCCCGCAGCCGTCATCTGCGAACCTACATAAATCATCATGCATGCCAGGATGATGGAGGTGGCGGTGACCCGAAGCACGTTTCCTGGATCTCCCCATCGGCGGGTGATGACATCGGTGAGGGTCACCGAGCCCTGTTGCGACGAGAGTTCGCGCAGCCGGGGAGCGAGGATGTAGACGTTGACGAGGTACCCGAGCAGGCACCCGGGGGCAAACCAGAGACCGGAAACGCCGTGCAAATATGTCATGCCGACAGCGCCCAGAGTCACCCAGCCCGACTCGGAGCTTGCGGTCGAAGAAATCCCGGCCGTCCAGGCGCCGAGAGAACGCCCGGCAAGGTGGAAGTCCTCTCCACCATGAGTGCGCCGGCTGGCGATCCACGCGATGAGGAGAAGAATGCCGAGGTAAAGGGCCATGACCACACCGACGGTGGCGGTGCTGATAGTCGGGTTCATTGGTGCCCCTCGCCTGATTTGCTCTCGATGATCGCCCGAGCGATGACGAAGAGCGTGAGGGCCAGCGGGAAGACCCACAACAACAGGTGTGCACCTGTGCTGAGCTGAATGGGCATTGGCACGCCTCCCAACGTCTCTGTCGGCCGCATTCCAGAGGTAGTGGGCGGCCGCGTCGCTCGAGTGTAGCGGATTAGCCTTTTCCGGGTCCTTCAGGTCGCGGTATCCTCTGCGGTGAGGAGGGCCTATGCGCCAGAGTCTGGTGATTTTGTGTTTGATGGTGGGGGCGTGGCCGGTCGCCGTCGGCGGTGAAGGTCTGGAACCGGACCATGTGCTGGTTGTCAACGACGACGGGGTTGATGCGCCCGGGCTCGAAGCCCTGGTTGAGATTCTGGTGGCGGATCCGTCATACCGGGTGACCGTGGTCGCTCCCACCGAGCAGCAGAGTGGGAGCGGGTCTGCTCTCACGATTCGTGGTGACATCCCACTTCGCTCGCACCCGCCCGTCGGAGGGGCGCAAGCCTGGTCCGTGGACGCGACGCCTGCGACGACCACCAGGATTGGCCTGGCTGTCGTGCTTGCCGAAGACCCACCGGATCTGGTGGTTTCGGGAATCAACAAGGGCGAAAATGTCGGCAGGATCGCGTGGTACTCGGGCACGGTGGGCGCGGCCAGGGAGTCGGTGCTGGCAGGATTTTCCGCCGTCGCTTTTTCGCTTCAACTGGACTGGGCGGACCCGCATCCGGATTATGTCGATGCGGCTCGGTGGGCGAAACCCGTAGTCGATGCCCTCCGCGATCAACCTCTCCCCGAGGGTGTTTACCTCAACGTCAACATTCCTCATGATCCGGAAAGTATTGCCGGTTATCGGTTCTGCCGGATGGGTCTGGAGGCGCCGCAGGTGGCCGGTTTCGACACCTTGCGAGAGGAAAACGGGGTCCGGTACTTGAAGAGCCGGTGGGCGCCGGCCCTCGGCTACGAATTGGGTAGCGACACTGCTGCGCTGCACCAGGGGTGGGTCGCCGTGACACCGCTCGGGCTCGATGCAACCGCCTACACTGCTTTCCCGCAACTGCCGGCTCTCATGAATATCGCGGCCCCGCCGGCGGCAGTGACGGCTGCGACTGCGATGCCCGACAACCCGTAATTGACATGGGAGGCGACGCCCCCTAGAGTAATCGGTCTCGCGCGCGGGGAATGACCGCGCCGTACACGGAGGATCTGGATGGGTCGTCGAATTACGCGTAAGCAGCTCAAGGGAGATGAATTTGTCTCCACTGTCGATCAGTTGATCCGCCGCTTCGGGGAGTACTGGAAACTGGCCGCCGCCGCCCTCGGCGCGGTGTTGGCCGTTGTTTTTCTGTGGTGGGTCGGTGGCGAATGGTCCGGCTCGAGAGCCGACAAGGCCTCGGCTCAGCTCCAGGTTGCCGTCGATGGCTATCAAACGGCGATGATGCAGCAACCCCTCGGTGACCTTGGGGGCGTAATAGAGAGCTTCCAGGAGGTGGTCGAGCGTTATGGCCGGACCTCCCAGGGTGACGTTGCAAGGCTCTATCTGGCGCGAATCGCCCTCGGACGCGGAGAGGTCGATGACGCTCGTGCGACGCTCGTGCGATTGGTAGATCGCCATGGTGATGACGCCCTCGGCCAGCTGGCGGGCCTCGATCTGGTCCGCCTCCGAGTGGCTTCCGGCCAGGGGGCTGAGGTGGCCGCCGAACTCGAAGCGATGGTGGTCGGGCGCAAAGCCCAGCTGCCTCGGGACCTTGCCCTGTTTGAACTCGGCGAGGTCTACCTTGAGGAGCAGAAGATCGACCAGGCTCGGGAGTACTTTCAGAAGCTGATCGACGAGTTCCCCGAATCGCCCTACGGCGCGAAGTCGCGGCAGAGGCTGAGCGAGCTCAGCTGAGGCCGTCCACCAGTGTCATTCACCGAGTCCATCGCCCGTAAACGCGATGGCGGCGCCTTGACACGTGAAGACGTCGAGCTGTTCGTGCGCGGAGCGAGCGACCGCAGTCTGCCGGCCGAGCAGCTGGCGGCTATGCTCATGGCCATCTGTATCCGCGGAATGAATGACGAAGAAACTGGGTGGTTGACCCGTGACATGCTCGAATCAGGCGAGCAGTGGAATCTGCGATCCTCAATGCCCGATGCCGTCGACAAGCACTCGACCGGGGGGGTGGGCGACACGGTTTCGCTGATTTTTGCGCCCCTCCTGGTGGCGGTTGGGGTTCCTGTCGCAATGATGGCAGGTCGCGGCCTCGGCCACAGCCAGGGTACGCTCGACAAGCTCGAAGCCATCCCCGGTTTCAGCGTCAATCGAGAGAGGCAGGAGATGCTCGGCCTGCTCGAGCGATGCGGGGCCGCCATCATCGCTCAGACGGAAAACATCGCGCCGGCGGACCGATCGTTGTACGCGCTCAGAGATGTGACGGCGACAGTGCCATCCCTGCCCCTCATCGTGGGCTCGATCATGTCGAAAAAGCTCGCCCTCGGAGCTGGGACGTTGATTCTCGATGTGAAGTGCGGGTCCGGCGCCTTTCGCAAGAACCTCGTCCAGGCCGAAGAGCTCGCGCGCGCACTCCGCGCAGTCGCACACACCGCCGGTGTGGCCTGCGAGGCGCTGATCACGGAGATGGACCAGCCGCTCGGACCAGCTCTCGGAACTGCCTGTGAGGTGAGACAAGCGCTCGCCATCCTGTCCGGCGACGGCTCGGCGTCTTTACGGACAGTGACGCTGCAGCTGGCGGAGGAAACGCTCGTATTGCGCGGCCGAAATCGACGGCAAGCACGCGAAGAGCTCACGCAGGCGCTCGCGACCGGCGGAGCGCTGCGTGCCTGGGAAGAGATGGTGTGCGCTCACGGGGGCGATCCGGATCCGGAGGTGCTCCCTCGGCCTCGGCGCACGCTCGAAATCGTGGCCGAGGGCGCCGGCGTGGTGTCGGCCATCGATGGTGAGACGCTCGGAAGGGCGGCGGTCGAAGTCGGCGCCGGCCGTCGCAGGATTGACGAGCCGATCGATTTCGGGGCTGGTCTGGAGATCGACGTTCGGCTCGGCGAACGGGTCGATCGGGGTCAGACCCTGGCCCGAATCTTACTCGGCGATCGTCCTGTGAATGAGGATCGAGTGGCCGCGAAGGTTGCCGGGGCCTTTTCTTTCGGGGACGAGGCGGTGATTCCGCCGCCCCTGGTCTACGGCACGCCGGAGACCCTGACCGGGCTGCAATAGGGGAATCCGGTCAGGCCTAGGAGGATGTATTGCATAGAATTGGCGGCGCCTTTCGGGTGTC
>CAZCEX010000261.1:0-6428 GCA_964497785.1 uncultured Thermoanaerobaculia bacterium
GGACGAAAGCTGCGAAAGCATCTCCGCGTCTGATGTTGCTCCGACCGGGCAGCCCGAGGTTGACCGACCGGTCGATGAACCATCGGTGGAGGGCGTTGCGGGCGTCCACACACCAGGAGGCGCGTCGGTCGAGATCACAGAGCAGACCCTCTACCGCAGCCGAGCCGAGGCGAAGGGAGACGGTCAGGGAGACGGTCATCCCTTCAGATGCCTCTGCCTGGTATTGCACGGGAGCGTCGATGAACCCAAGGTCGAACAGGAGATCATCGATGGATCTCAGCTCTAAGATCGTCGTCTCGTCCTCTCTCGTTGCTAATGAGAGGCGGAGTTCGGTGTCAATCTCGGGTTCGAAGGGACTGCCGGGGTCGAGGCCGGGACCTTCGACACGGTGCGTGAGCCACGTAGCGCATTCGGAGCGCTTGCCGGCCCGTGCGATCCGCCGCACGACCCCGCCGGCGAATCGAGCTCGTCGGCGAGCCTCAGGGGGGTCAGGATCGACCCGGATCCAGTCTTCCTGGACCCTTCTCGTAGTGTCTGACCGCCACCCGAGAAGGGACAAAAGGATCTGAACGGCCGTCACGCGAGCTCTTCGTGAGGTAAAGAGGCAGTCGTGCAGCAAGAAGCCGTTCGATTGCTCAGCGGTGAGCCGGTTGACTACCCCGCCGATGTCGCCTTTGCCGAGGTCCGATAAGACCTTGCATGCGAGCGGCGACGTTGGCTCGAGCTCGAGGTCGAGGACCCGCGATCGTCGGGTCAGCAGCTCGAGCTCGAGACCGAGAGAAAAACCGAGTTCACCATTGAGTTCGTTAAAGCGTCTCCGAATCCGGTCCTGATAGTCTGTTCTTTCGAGGATTCGGAGCAGTTTGCCGGCCCAGCTTTGTATCTGTGCCAGGTCCTCGGCCGTGGCCTCCTTCAGCTCCGAGCTGATCAGCCTCTGTGCGATTGCACCGGCGCCGGTGCCGACCAGCCCCGCAAGGTCGCCCGCGTTTTCGACTTTGAGGATTTCGCTGATGATCGCGCCCGCCCTCGTTGAAGCGAGCATGGATCGCATCCCCTCGATGACTTCGAGGGGGAGTTCGTTCAGGCGTTCGAGAAAAGCAAGGGCGGCAGCGGCGTGACGAGCTGCCTGTGCGAGACGATCCCGCACGGTCGCCCCGCCGATGACGATGGATTCGAGATCGATTCCGGTGAGGAGTTCGAGAAGGAAGATTGCTGCTTCGACGGCGGGGTCGGGCCCGCCGGTGAGAACTCCCAGAAATGCGGCGACGGTGTCGCCCTCGGGGTCTTCGCTGATGGCTGCGATCTGCTCGAGCGCGCTGAAGACCGGCGCGGAGCGATCGAGGGAGGCCCCTTCCATCACGACCTCCCACAAGCCCTGAACCTCCGGGGCGAGCTCTTCGAAAAACACCGCTATCTCGACGATACGGCGAACGATCGAAACGATATGATCCGACTCCAGGGCTTGAGTTCCTTCAAGAACCCGACGGACGATCTCGGCAGACTCGGCGCCGACGAGACTTGCCAGGTTCTCCCAGTCTCCGGCGGCGGCGGCCTCGAATGCGGGCTTCTGGCGGTCGAGGGTCGCGAGGGCCGCCCCGACCACCCGCCATCCGCGGTGGTCGAAGACCCGGTCGAGGATCAGACCGAGCGGGTCGTTTACGTTGCAGGTCAATGCCAGGGCGAATTGAGTACCGAATGTCAGCTCGCGTTGGCGCATTCTGCTGATGCTGGCGCGAACCCAACCTTCGTTCCGAGAAAGCGCAGGCCCCCGCCCGACGGTCAGTTCGAACTCTTCGACCATTGCCAGGCCGAACCCGGCACTGATCTGGAGATCGAACTCGAGTGGAGCGCTGTCCCCGAGTGCGGTGAGGAGAGCCTCGAGTCCGGGTACGGTATCGCTCCATCCCACCTCGAAATCGAGGTTCAGGTTGAATCGCATCCGGCCTGAAATCTGGTGGACCTCGACGGCCGGCTCGTTCCTTCTGAGGTTGAGAGAGTGGGGAAGGCGAGCTTGTTGCACCAGCTCGGTGACGGCCTCTTTCCCCGTCGCCGTGGCTGCCAGGCTCCGGAGGTGGCGGTAGCGGACTCGAGTATCGCCACGTGGGACAAGCTCAAAGCGCGGGCCGTTGTATCGACGTCTGGTCGGGTTGACAGCAGCCTCGCAGCCGAGCTTCAGTTCGACCAGGAGCTCGCCCGGAGGCAGAGGGCCTGGGTCTGGCAGGTCAAGGATCCCCACCATCGTATCGGGAGGGTGGGCTCGGACCGATACATCCCCCTGACCTTGCAGGGGAATGGCTCGACCAAATAGCAGGAACGCCTCCCCGGAGGCTTCGGCCGTCGCGCTGCAGACCTCCCCTGGCGATTCGTGGAGAGGTTTGCTGAGGTCGCAGTGCGAAGCGTCGAGGATCGCCTCGACCTTGGCGAGTAGTTTCTTCAAGCGCCGTTGGGCCATGGATGCCTCCAGAAGTGCATCCTATTCTACGCCACGGCGAGGTTGAAACGCCGAATCCGAATCACTGTACCCGGATGGAAGTCCTCACTCGAACGAGGCTACGGCGAGCTCTTCTTCGTCGAACATCTCGAAGACACCGACCAGGCTCGACATGGTCAGGAGCTTGCGGGCCTTGAGGTTGGCGTTGAGGAGCTTGACCTCAGCGTTTTGGGACACGGCAGTGGCCTTGCAGCGGATGAGCTCCCCGAGGCCCGACGAGTCGATCGCCTTGACCTGATCGAGGTTGATGAGGAACTTGCGGTTGCCGAGATCGAGACGTTCGACGAAAGCCTCACGAAGGGCGACGTCTCCCTGACCGATGTTGAGCTTGCCCTGCAGGTCAAGGATTGTGACACCTTTGTGGTTGCGAATGTTGGTTTTCATCGTGCGTACCTCCTCGTGCAGCTCGGTAGTATTGTGAGCGTGACTCCTCGTCGAGGATACCACTGCGGCGTGCTGGTTCCGACGGACCTGCTCTCAGGACTCTGGTTTTCTCTCGTGCCTCAAGACAATGCTGCAGCAGGTCACGGCGCCTTCGGCCTTGGCGACCTCCGAGGCGGGCACTGTCAGAACCTCGCAGCCGTGGCTCACGAGACGCTGCGTGGTCAACGGGAACTCGGATGGGTAGATCACCCTTTCACCGATACTGAGGGCGTTTGCGCCGCCCGGCTCGGCTGGGTCGATCGCGATGACAACAAAGGCGCTGAGTTGTGAGGCGTGCACCCAGTCTGGGTTGAGCAGCACGGTGTCATCGCCGATCGCCGTAACTGCCGATTTGAGGTGCAGGCAGCCGCGCACGGCCAGACCCTCAACCTGGTATCCGAAAGGTGACAGGGCCGTGCGGAGCTGCTCGAGACCGGCGATATTGCTTCGGCTCGAGAGGCCGACGAAGAACCGTTTCCCGAGACGCAGCACATCACCGCCGTCGAGAACCCCGGGTTCCATGATGTGGATGATCTTTCGAAATGGCGCCAACCATTCGGCCATCGACGCCGTTTCCGGGCGTCGCGAGACTGCGCCGGGCCGGGTAATGACTGCGACCTCGTCGACGACCACCGCCGTATCTTCGACGAAGACCGAGTCCGGCAGCTCCGGAGCCGCCGGCAGACGCTGAACCTCGCAACCACAGGCTTCGAGGGCCTGTTCGTAGAGCTGATGTTGCCGTCTGGCCAGCTCGATATCGATCGGCGACCGGGCGAGATGGGTGAGTTCACAGGAAGCTATTGAAGGACTTACCTCGCGCGTCAGAGCGATGATCATGAGGAGATTCTAGCGGAATGAAACTTCACCAGAGCATTTTGTTGACCACAGCCCACGATGCCGGACGGCGAGCGAGCACGCTCGCGGGCTGTGGGCAACAAAATGCTAACGCTTGAAGCCAGTCCGGAGGAGCAGCGTCTTCGGATTGAGAAGGATATTGAGGTCCTCACCGACCATTTGTTGCTGATCTTTGAGCATGTGCAGGCGCACACGGTTCTTGTGGGGTACGAGGCTGAAGGCGATGTCGACGACGTTCTCGAAGCCCTCCGCCGGAGGCGGGAGGTGGCCCGGCTTGGGCTCGGGACCATCGCGATGGGTGCGGCAGGCCATCCACATCTCGGCGCCGGCCTCGCCCGCGATCTCGCGCAGTGTAGCGAGGGTCGAAGGTTCGATCTCGGTGAAATCGACCCGGTCGAGGATGATGACATCGGGAGCGAAATCCATGGCGCTGGCCAACAGGTCGAGGGCCTGGCGCAGACGGTCGATCGTGAAAGCGCCGCCCATGTAAGTCTGAATGTGGCGGCTCCGTTCGATCTCCAGCTGAATCGACGTTCGATGCTTGAGCTTGTTCTCGCGCTTCAGCATCGCGCGCAGGAGGTCGTCGTACCAGAAACGAATCTTGTCGACGGTCCGCTCGAGCGATATGTGCAGGACCTTCTGTCCGGACAGCAGGGCGTCGATGCCGATGCCGACGATGAACGCCGTTTTACCGACGCCGGCTCTTCCCATGACCAGGGCGAGGTTTCCGGGGCCGGGGCCGGGGTGACCGTCCCGCTCCAAGAGGGTCCTCGGTGAGCGGCGCAGGTTGATCATTAGACTGGTCATCACTCGTCCTCCTGAGCATTCTTGCTGCCGTACTCTTTCATGAGCTCGTCGGACACCTCGCGAGGCACCGGGGCGTAACGCGCGAACTCCATTGTAAATTCAGCTTTGCCCTGAGTGGCCGATCGAAGATCGGTGGCGTACCCGAACATCTCGGCGAGTGGGACATCGGCGTCGACTCGGGTGAAACTGGCGTCTTCGGTGGAACCGGCGATGATGCCTCGGCGTTGCATGAGCGATCGGTAGATGGCGCCCTGGAACTCATCGGGTCCTTCGACCGACACCCGCATGACGGGTTCGAGGATCCGCGGTTTCGCCTTGTGATAGACCTGTCTGAGTGCGGCCCTGGAGGCGGTCTGGAAGGCCATGTCCGAGGAGTCGACGGCGTGAGAGTTTCCGTCTTCGATGACGGCTCGGATACCGACGACGGGAAAGCCGATGAGGCCGCCCTTGTCCAGGGTGCTCCGAAATCCTTTGTCGCAGGCCGAGATGAACTCGGTCGGGATTGAACCGCCGCGGATCTTGTTGACGAATTCGTACTCGCCTTCTTCGAGTGGCTCGAAATATCCGGCCACCTTGGCGTACTGACCGGATCCACCGGTCTGCTTCTTGTGCAGATAGTCGAAGTTGGCGCGCTGGGAAATCGTTTCACGATACGCAACCTGGGGTGCGCCGGTTTCGACCTCGGCGTTGTACTCGCGCCGCATGCGCTCGACGTACACGTCAAGGTGGAGCTCGCCCATCCCCGAGACGATGGTCTCACCGCTCTCCTGGTCGAGGCTGACCTTGAAGGTCGGGTCCTCCTTCGTGAAACGGTTGAGAGCCTTGCCCATGTTGGTCTGAGCCTTGTTGTCGATCGGCGTCACCGATAGCGAGATCACCGGCTCCGGGACGAACATCGATGTCATTGCGAGGCGCGGACCGGGACCGACAAAGCTGTCTCCGGTGTGGCAGTCGATGCCGAAGAGGCCGACGATGTCGCCGGCCAGGGCGATCTCGATGTCCTCCATCTTGTCGGCGTGCATGCGAACCAGGCGACCGATCTTGATCTTCTTCCCTGTGCGTGTCTGGATCACCGTGTCACTCTTCGAGAGCGTACCTTGGTAGACGCGGATGAAGGTCAGCTGACCATATCGTCCTTCGTCGAGCTTAAAAACGTAGGCAACCATCTGCTTCGAGTGTTCGGAAGAAAGTTCGACGGGAGCGTTGTCCTGATCCAGGTCGACAGCCTCGATCGGGATGTCGTCGGGGCAGGGGAGAAAGTGGGTGACTGCGTCCATCAGGGGCTGGACCCCTTTGTTCTTGTAGGCCGAGCCCATGAGAACCGGAACCAGCTCGAGGGAGATCACACCTGTTCGCACTGCATCACGGATGAGTTCGGGAGTTGCCCTGTCCTCGAGGGCGGCTTCGAGGAGATCGTCTGAAAAGAGGCTGACGGCGTCGAGCATCTCGGCACGGGCATCTTCAGCGTCGGCGAGCATCTCGGTCGGGATCTGGGTGACCTCGACCTGTTCGCCACTGTCACCATGGAAAAAGAGGGCCTTCATCTCGATGAGGTCGATGACGCCTTCAAAATCGGCTTCGAGGCCGATCGGAAGCTGCAGCAAGACCGCGTTGAGGCCGAGCTTGTCACGCAGGGCCGCAGTGACCCGCTGAGGGTTGGCGCCCGAGCGGTCGCATTTGTTGACGAATGCGATGCGCGGCACCTTGTAGCGCTTCATCTGCCGATCGACGGTGATCGACTGCGACTGCACGCCGGCGACGGCGCACAGGACCAATACTGCACCGTCGAGAACCCGCAAGGCGCGTTCGACCTCGATCGTGAAGTCGACGTGGCCGGGGGTGTCGATGATGT
>CAZCEX010000262.1:0-6422 GCA_964497785.1 uncultured Thermoanaerobaculia bacterium
TCCCGGCGGGGCGTGCCGGGCATAACATTGTGCCTGTTCATCCTCACGGTACCCGGTAGCCCCGCGCACAATGTTCATGCCGGGCAACCCTCGGAGAGCGCTTTGCGGCTGCGTTCTCCAGCCTCTGAGGTAGGCCGCCGCTCGCCTGAGCAGGGTGGTCGCAGTCGCCCCGGTCCACCTCGCGCGACCGCCCTGCTCAGGCGACGCTGGGATGGCCGTCCTACGGCATCCCAGAAGGCCGGGGTTGAAATCAGGTCTGAATCCAGGTCCAGGTCCAGGTCCAGGTCCAGGTCCAGGTCCATCAAACGATGTCCCCCCTGGACGAGCGGGGTGTTCCTTTTCGACTCTTGGACTTTTCGACTTTTCGACTTTTCGACCCAGCCTCGTTTGATCCTCCCGCCGAACCGTATTACCGTAACGGCGTGAAGCTCACCATCCAGATCCCCGCGTGGAACGAGGAAGATACGCTCGGCAAGACAATTGACGAGTTGCCGAGGGAAATCCCGGGTTTCGATCAGATCGATGTTCAGGTCGTAGACGACGGCTCGGTGGACGGCACGGCGGACGTTGCGCGCAGCCACGGCGCCCGGGTGGTTCGGCTGCCGGTGCACCGCGGCCTCGCAGTCGCCTTCTCGGCTGGCCTTCAGGCAGCCGTCGACCAGGGCGCAGACGTCGTCGTCAACACCGACGCCGACGGCCAGTACGACCCACGGGACATCCCGGCTCTGGTATCGCCCATCGTCGAAGGACGAGCTCAAATGGTCATCGGTGATCGGGAGATCGAGACCCTGGCGCGTTTCTCCACCACGAAAAAGATCCTACAGCGGCTCGGGTCATGGGTCGTTCGCAAGCTTTCCAATACCTCGGTCCGGGACGCTACATCGGGATTCCGGGCCATATCGCGAGAGGCGGCGTTCAAGCTGCACGTATTCACCCGTTTCACCTATACGCTTGAAACCATTCTTCAGGCCGGTGAGGCCGGGTTATCGGTGGTCTCAGTGCCGGTGCGTTCCGCAACCGAGGACATGCGTCCATCAAGGTTGTTTCGCTCGAATCTCGGCTACGTGTGGCGCTCGTTGGAGAGCCTGGCACGCATCGTTGTGCTCTACAACCCACTGCGGATTTTCATTCGGCTCGGGGCCCTACCCATCGTCATCGGTCTCGCCCTGTTCACCCGGTTTCTCTGGTTCTATTTCACCGGCAACAACCCAGCGGGTCACATTCAATCTCTTCTGCTCGCAGTCATCCTGGTAGTCGTCGGAGCTCAGATCTGGGTGGTCGGCATCGTTGCCGATCTCATCGCAGTCAACCGACGACTGCTCGAGGAGGCGGTCGAACGATCCCGACGACGATCGGCCTCACCCACCGAATGACCGCGGCTCGACGGCCGCTGCGCTGGCACAGCGTTCTCGGCGCCGTCGTCGCGTTCGTACTGGTCGGAGCGACACTCTGGGTCGGCGGTATCGGCCGCGTTTTTGACCTCGTCACGCAGGTCCACCCCATCGAGCTGGCGGCCGCTGCCACTGCGGCGGGCTTTTCTCTGGTGCTCCGAGGCTTTCGCCTCAGTCTTTTGCTGCCGCCCGGAACTCTCAGACCGCAACGCGCCGTTCCGGTAGCGGCGGTTGCCCAGGCGGCAGCCCTCTTCATCCCCGCCAGGTTCGGGGAGCTGGCCCTCCCATGGCTGATTCGCCGCGACACTGACAGAGACGGAGCATCGGGCCTCGCCGTCCTACTGGCGGCACGGACTTTGGACACGGCCGCCCTCGGCGGTTGGGCGGCCCTTGCCATCATTCAGCGCCACGGCATGGCGGCTCCGTTCGCACTCACAGCCGCTCTGGGCCTCCTGCTCCCTCTGGTAGCGGTTCCGGCCGCGGTCGCAGCAATGGACCGATTCATGAGGGCGAGATCGGAACGCTGGGGCGACAGGGCTCGGCTCTGGGCCGATCGCCTGCATCGAACGAACCTCGCCCTCGAAGAGGTCAAACAGAAGCCCTGGCGGCTCATCGGCGCCGCAGCCGCATCGATCGGCTCGTGGGCACTGCAGTGGACGCTGACCTGGTACCTGCTGGCGGCGATGGGCTTTCGCTGGCCGGCGTGGGATGTCGTCACCGGATCGGCCGTCGCCTCTCTCTCGAATCTGCTGCCGCTCAACCTGGTGGCCAATCTCGGAACTCTCGAGGCAGGCTGGACGGCAGCTTTCACGGCCATGGGAATAACACTCGAAACCGCCGCCGCAACCGGCCTGGCGTGTCACGTATGGGCTCTAGTCTTCGCCGCCGCGTTTGGAGCAGTTGCGTGGCTGAGTTTTTCGCCGGCTGGGGCAAAGTCTTGAGATTAAAATATTTTCCATAAATTCCTAAATGGTTATTTGTGGATTTGCTCAATTACGTTGACATGACAATAACACTCATTGATATTGGTAGTGTCATGTTGAGACGTTATCTGTCGTTGAGCCTCTGTCGCAAAAACAAATCCTACCGAAAAGCGTTCTTCGGCCTTACCGTGGGCGCTGCTCTTTGCTTGTCTGCAGCCCCTGTCATGGCCCAGGAATGGAGCGGCAACCTGGGCGTAGCCTACCTCTGGCAGGACGTGGACGGGAACGAGGACAGCTTCCGCAGCCAAACGGACCTTCAGGAAGGATTCTTCCTCGAAGACCTCCAGCTCCGATACAGGGGCAAAGAAACAGGGGTGTCCGACTTCAAGTTCGGCGCCTGGGGCTTCGGCGACGCCAATCCCGCGGAAGCCGCCCGGTTCGAGCTCGAGCTCGCTGCCGGGTACTCCTTCGGCCTCGAATACGACAAGAGAACGTCGTACTTCAACCTTGGGGGCGGCGACCTGCAAAGCCGCGATTACAACTGGGACGTGACCCGCCTGCGCGGGAGCTTCGTAATCGACGCCTGGAAACCGATACGATTTTCTCTGCTCTACCGAACGACGGAGCGCGACGGCACGATCTTGAGGCCGACATACGGTCTCAACCAGCTCTATCCCGCGGGCGTCAACTACGACGAAAAGATGAGCGAAGCGACCCTGCGCCTCGAGACCCGGACCTTGCCGGTGCGGTTGGAACTCGAGCAGTCGTTGGCCGACTACGAACGCCGCAACCGTCCATTTGCTGCGGGCGAGACGGCGATCGACAGACCCGAAGACCCCGATCTCCTGCAGGACCTGAACTCGGGCGTCGTCAGCCGCATGGACCGAGTGCCGACGACCCGCCTGGTGGCGAGCTACAGCAGCGTCCGTTTCGAAGGCGTCGCCTCGCTGCTGTGGCGATCCGCCGATCTTGACGTGACCGGCACCGCATCCCAGACCTATCTCATCGGTGGCGGCAGCATGGGAACGACAGAGTTCATCGACACCGTGCTCAACTCTGCAACCCAGGACACGTTCTCGGGCGCCTTGTCGTTCGGTTTCCTCCTCGCCGACCGCTGGACTCTTCGCCTGACCGGGAACTACCGGGACGGATCCACCGATTCCAAGCTCCTGTCCGAACGTATGATCCGTACTACCAACCCGGCCGGTGACGTCTTCGAGATCACCATGCCATTCGACGACAGCGGAATCTTCGACTTCACCGACAGCTCGGCCCGACTCGTGCTCGAGTACCGGGGTAACGACTGGAGTTTCTGGGCGGGCGGTGGCGCCGTGGACCGCGAGATCAGGTGGCGATTGACGGACAACGCCCTCCCTCTCGATGGTGAACGGGATGGAACCACCTACCTGGCCGGGGCATCGTGGAACCCGGGCGATTTCATCGACGTCAGACTCGAGTTCGAACGCGGCGATTTCGAAAAGTATGTTTTCCGCACCGATCCCGAAACCGTGGATCGCACTACTTTGAAGATCGGCTCGCAGCTCGGTGGCGGTTGGCGACTCGACGTGCACGGACGCCACGTCGCCGCCGACAACCCACCACAGAATGCTTCGCTCGATTCGACATCGACCCCCTATGGAATCGCCTGCAGCTGGGCATCGGACGACGGCTCATCGGCATTCGGCCTCGACCTCGAGCACTACTCCCTCGAAAGCGAAACTGCACTAGTTCTCCCCGGTGGAGAAACAGGACTCTCGGTCTACGATCTCGATCTGATGACTGCGACCCTGCACGGCCTGACCAGGGCCGGCAGCTTTGGTGTGTCCGGCTCGCTCACCTATCTCACCGACGACGGCACGACGTGGCCGGTCGACTCATTCACCGGGTGGTTACGCTTCACCCTGTACGGAAAACACAACCTCGAGTACTCGGCGCTGGCCCAATACTGGTCGTATGACGAGGGGCTGGCCGAGGTGGATGACTTTGACGTGATTCGCTACGGTCTTGCCCTCAACTGGAGATTCGAATGATGCTTCACAGGTTGCTGGCCACCGTAGGGGTGATCCTCCTGGTATCGACAGCCGTGGCAGAGGAACCCGTCCCCATGTCCGACTGCGCGATGTGCCACGAGGACGAAGCCGCGGCATTCGCAGCCGGACCACACGGAAGAGCGATGGCCGTCGTCTCGAACGACGTTCTGGAAGCATCGTGCGTCGCCTGCCACGGTCCGGGCGCCGAGCATGTGGACGATCCCATGACAACGAACATCAACCGCGGACCGAAACCGGCAGCCTGCCTGGGCTGCCATCCTGGTCGCGAAGGCCTCACCGCCATCACGGCGGCGGCGCATGTTCGGCACTCGGTCGCCTGCCTCGATTGTCATGCCACGGGGCACGACGATCCTGGAACAGACCACCTCCTGGCGGATGAACCGCATGAGCTGTGCGCGACCTGCCACCGTTCGGAGAGTGGATCCTTCGCGATGCCCTACGCCCACCGCGACGGTACACGGCCATTTGAGTGTACGAACTGCCACTCGATTCACGGCATCAACCGTCAGGGTACCCTGAGAGCCATCGGCGGCGGAGGGGTCTGCCTCGATTGCCACACGGAGAAGACCGGGCCCTTCATCTATCCGCACCCGCCCCAGCAGGTCAACGGCTGTGTCACATGCCACATGCCGCACGGCTCGACGAATCCGAATCTGCTGACCCGGCCCACCGTGATGATGATCTGCCTCGAGTGCCATACCAACGTACCGGCCTTTCACGACATCAGCAGGGCTCGTTACCGAGTCTGCACCGACTGCCACGCTGCAGTCCACGGATCGAATCGTGATTCACGTTTTTTCGATGAATGAGAAGGAGGAATGAGATGAGAAAGGCGATCTTGTTAATGGCGGTCGTGGGACTCGTAGCGAGCCCGATTCTGGCAATCGGACCCGTGGGTTCCCACGGCGCCCGGGATTCCGAACCGGCCGGCAGAGGGGCGCCGAACCCCGAGTTCGAGGAAGGGCTCAACTGGCTCGTCGCAGAGTATACGCAGAAGACCCTCGAAGAAGGTCTCACCTACGTCGGCGACGAGTACTGCATCGCCTGCCACAGCTGGGCTGGAATCACCCGTGATGCCAAGCACCGGAAGGCTCTGCGGTCGCCGCTGGGTGCGAACACCCTCATCACCGGCAAGGGCGTGGTCGCTGACTACGATCAGGACGGCGTCGACGACTTCATGCAGGGCCTCGATTTCAATACCATCGAGTCGGTGTTCGACCAGTATAAGCCCAACGCCCCCATCCTCTCCTACGACGCCGCGAACGACACCTACTGGATCACCATGGGCGACATCACGGTATGGGTGGTCATCACCCAGGGCGGTACCGGCGACTGGAAGCAACGCTTCCTGGTGCGGGTTCCCGTCACCGGAACCCAGTCCGGATGGACGAAGGACAACTACGTCTCCCCGGTGCAGTACAACGAGAAGACCCACGGCTATGTCGGCTACCACCCGGAGCACTGGTATGACGAGAACAACATGCCGCGCTTCAGCGCCCGGCCCCCGGTGACAGAGGTCGCGACCGTCGGCCGCAGCTACTCACAACGCTGCATCGGCTGCCACACCACCGGATTCAGGACCAAGATGGGCCAGAACCCCGACGGTGAGTGGATCTATCGCCCATGGCCGGCCTCCCTCGTACCGTCAGATACCCGCGAGCAGTACCCGGACTATGACCACGACGGTATTCCGGACATCGTCAACATCGGCTGCGAGGCCTGCCACGGTCCCGGCTCGGCTCACGTCATGGGCGGCGGCGACCCGGATGAGATCCTGGCGCCAAGTTCCCTCGACACCCCGGAGTCCAACGAGATCTGCCAACAGTGCCACATCCGCACCAAGTCAGCGCCGAACGAGACCTACGGTTACCCTTACGACGATGTCAACGGAACCTATTGGATCCCGGGTCGAACCGAAGCGCCTCTGACCGACTTCTACGTGGACCACGCCGGTCTGTGGCCGGATGGCAAGACCTCGAAGCAGCACCACCAGCAGTACGAAGACCTCTACAACTCGTCGAAGCCGACCTTCCAGTTCCACCCGATCAAATGCGTCG
>CAZCEX010000263.1:0-6366 GCA_964497785.1 uncultured Thermoanaerobaculia bacterium
GGGCCGTCGCCCGGAGCTCGGGCTCCGCGATATGGCTCGTCTTGCGCAGCTCACGTTCGTACGCCCTGCCCAGGGCCCTGCCCAGGGTCGCGGCCACTGCCGGCCCCCGGTAGTCCTCGTCCCAGGCGTTCTGGAGGTCGGATACCGCCAGGTCGACCTCCCCCAGGACCAGGTGGGCCCGTCCGAGCGCGTAGTGTCCAGGGCCTCGAGCCAGCTCGCCGAGGGTTTCGGCCTGGCGCCTGATCGCCTCCATGCGGCTGTGGACCATTTCCCGTTCGGGGCTGGTGTCGTGCTGCGGCATCATTGCGACTACGCGAACAAAGGTTTCGATTTCGCCGACTCCCTCGAGCAGGGCCTGGGTGATCGTCGCCCGGCGCGCGGCCTGCCACCGGTCGTGCAGACGAAGCCCGCCGAGAGCCAGAATCGCGATCAATGAGACGGCGAGCGCCGTCGTGGCGGCCGGGTGGCGTCGCATCTTTTTGCCGAGTCGGTAGGCGAGACCGGCAGGCCGGGCTGTGATCGGCTCGCCCGCGAGGTACCTTCTCAGGTCCTCGGCAGCTGCGAATGAAGTCGGGTAGCGCCGCGTCTTGTCGATTTCGAGGCACTTCAGGACGATCGTATCGAGGTCGCGATTCACCTCCGGCTTGAGTTGGGAGGGAGGGGTCGGGCTGGTTGAAGTGTGGCCGCTGAGGATCTCGGCGTAGCTGCCTTCGAAGGGCGCGCGGCCGGTCAGAAGCCAGTACAGGGTGGCGCCGAGGCTGTAGATGTCGGATCGTGCGTCGATCTCGTCGCCCTTGCCACGGATCTGCTCGGGCGCGGAAAAGGCCGGCGTTCCAAGCACGGCGCCGGTTTGGGTCACATCCCGGTCATCGATCTCGCGCGCGATACCGAAGTCGACGACGAACGGCCGCCACGATCCGCTGTCGGTGAGCTCGACCATGATATTGGCGGGCTTGACGTCGCGGTGGACCAGATCGAGGCGGTGAGCCGCGTGCAGCGCGTCGGCGACGTCGGCAATGATCTGCACCTTGTCGCGGAGTTCGAGGTGGTCGCGGACTTCGGGAAGGGCGCCGCCCGCGACGTACTGCATGACGATGAATGGGTGCCCCTCGACCTCTCCGACCTCGTACACCGGGCAGACGCCCTCGTGGTCGACGCGGGCCTGGATTCGGGCCTCACGAACGAAGCGAGCGAGCACCATTGGGTCGTCGCGACGTAGGAACTTGATGGCCACGATCCGGCCGAGGCGCGGGTCTTTGGCTCGGAAGACGTCCCCCATCCCGCCGCGGCCGATGAACTCCTGCAGCTCGTAGCGGTCCCAATCCTCGACGGGGGGTTTGTCGAAGGGGTCGAGCTTGATGTCGGTCGGCGCCGAGGCGGAAGACTCGCGCTCGAGGCGGGCGACGGCCGTCGGGTGCAGCAGACCGCGGGCGACGGCGAGTTCGAGCCGCCGGCTGGCGGGAGTTTTCTCGGCATCGAACTCTGCCTCGATCAGAGCCGCCAACAGGGCCGTTTCGGTCATCAGACCACGGCGCACAGCAAGATCCAGAACTGCCGCCGCGCGGCGGTCTGCATCGCTCCACCCCGAAACCCAAGGGTCCGAACCTGATGTCATCCTCGACACTTTACAACGGCCAAAGGGCCTCGGTGCTGATTCTTTTCCGGGCAGAGGACTGAGAGGCGCCAGAACATTGATTCCGTCTCGATCCTCTGCCCGGAAAAGAATCAGATGAGCTTGCGGAGATTAGCCGCCAGAGTGGTCTTGCGCACCCTCTCCTTGAAGCGGCGGGTCGAGGCGAGTTTGTTGAGCGATGCGTACTTGTCCAGGCCCTTGCCGTAGAGTAGCGGCATGGCCGCGTTGATGAACTGGTCGAAGTCGGGGCCGTAGGGGTAGTACCACGGAGTCGCAGCGTCGGTTCCCTGGTCGTGCACGACATACTTGATATTGACCAGCTCGTGCAGCCCGAATGCGCCGTGAGCACGGCCGATGCCGCTCTCACCGAGACCTCCCCAACTCCCCGTCGCTTCGGCGAAGGCGACGACGTGGTCGTTGATCATGACCACGCCCGCCTCGAGCTCGCGTTGCAAACGCTCAGCGGTGTCATTCGAACGGGTCCAACCGGAGGCGGTGAGCCCGAATCGGGAGTCGTTGGCGCGCCTGATGCCCTCCTCCAGGGAGCGGATACGCATGATCGGAAGGACCGGGCCGAAGGTCTCCTCGCGGATGATCTCCATGTCGTCGGTGACGTCGACGAGGACGGTCGGGGGGTAGAAATAACCCGTCCCGATGGGATTGGCGCCGCCGGTGAGCGCTCGTGCGCCGCTGGAGAGGGCTTCGGCAACCTGGAGGGCGACGATCTCCCGTTGACCCTTTGTTGTCAGCGGCCCCATGTCGGTCGACGGGTCCAGGGGATCGCCGACGCGAAGCTCGTTCGTCAGCTCGACGACGCGTTCCACCAGCGGCTCGTAGAGCGACCGGTGTACATAAGCACGCTCGATGGAGGCGCAGGTCTGGCCGGAGTTGACGAATGCGCCCCAGACAAGACCGCGGGCGGTGCGTTCGAGGTCGGCGTCGGCGGCCACAACCGCTGCGTCTTTGCCGCCGAGTTCGAGCTGGGCCGGAACGATGCGCTCGGCGCAGCGGCGGGCGACGTGGCGGCCGATGTCGACCGATCCCGTGAACAGCACCTTGCAGACGTCGGGGTGGTCGAGCAGGGCGTCGGTGGCCGATCCCGGCAGGGCGACGGTGTTCAGCACACCCGGAGGGAAGCCCGCCCGGCGCGCCATGTCGCCCAGGTAGAGACCCGTCAGAACGGTGGCTGATGCGGGCTTGAATACCACCGTATTGCCGGCGCCGAGAGCAGGCACGATCTCGGCCATCGGGATGCCGACCGGGTAGTTCCACGGTGTGATCACCGCCATGACGCCCAGCGGGTCGAATCGGTAACCGGCTTTCCAGTGTCGGAAAAGCAGTTGTTCAGGCTCGACCGGGCGAAAGGCGAGCAGATTTTCGAGGTTTTCAGCGAAGAACTTGAGGGTCTCGAGCCCCGGGAATACGTCCACCAGACGGGCCTCGGCGACCGGTTTCCCGCCCTCGGCGGATACGAGTCGGGAGAGTTCGTCCTGCTCCGAGAGCATGATCTCCATCCACCGCCCGATGATCTCGGCGCGCTGAACAACCGGAGTCCTCGACCAGGAGGAATATGCCTCCTTGGCCGCAGCGACCGCATCGTTGGCGCCCTCGCCGTCGAGGGCCGAAACGGTGGCGACGTTGGCTTCGGTAGCAGGGTTGACCGAGGTGATGGATCCTGGACCCGGAGTGTCGAGATTGCGGACGATGCTGTGCTCGAGGATCTTCATCGTTGGATCATACCGCACTGCGGCATTTGGTGGAAAACGTGCCCGATCGGGCGGGTGGGACCGAAGCGCAATCAGGTCAAATGGTTTTCAATAACAAGCCCCAATCTAATCGGGGTTTGTTATTGAAAACCATTTGAAATGAAGAGGGTTACGATCTGCGCTTGATTACGACGAGGCTCGTATCGTCGTCGAGGGGTGCGAAGTCGGCGGCGGCATCGAGGACCGCTTCTTGGATCTCCTGGGCGGACCCGTTCTTGGTCGAGCGCAGCACCTTCTCCAGGTGGTCGGGCACGAAAGTCTCGTCGTCGCCGCAGGCATGGTCTCGCAGGCCGTCGGTTTCGAGCAGCAGGATGTCTCCGGGACCCATCAGGTTGACCTCGTTGACGGTGTAGCGGGGTTTGTACCGCAGAGCTCGGCGCTGGCGGCTGGCATCGACGTCGTCCTCCGACGGGAACATGCCGAGCGGGTAGAACGAGATCAGCCTACCTTCCGAGATCGTGACCAGGCAGTTGAACTCGGCCGAAAAGACCTGCGGCGCAGGGTGGCCGGCCGAGATGAAACGGAAGCTGCCCGAACTCGAGATCTCTCCGTAGATCATGGTGATGAACTTCTCGATGCTCGTTGAGTTGTAAAAACGGGTATTGAGGTTTTCGAAGAGCCGTGTCGTGACCTCGCCGTACTGGTCGAGCTCGTAGAGCACGCCGGTGAGAAACGACTGGTGGAGCATTGCCGTCACCAGCGCGTCGGTGAGCCGGTGGCCCGAGACGTCTGCGAGCAAGACGCCGATGCGATCGCGGTTTCGCTCGAGGTGGTTTGCGATCTCCTCGCGCCCCTCGCTGCGAGCACCCTCGATCCGCCGTTCGAGGTCGTAGTATTTATTGAAATCGACGTAGACGATGTGGTCGCCGCCCGCCGCACCGCTGATGTACCTGCTGCCGCCGTAGATCTCGATCCCGCCAAGTTCAACGCCCGGTATGTCCGGTCGGATTCTGCTGATGAGGTCGAGAAAATTCTCGATCTCCTGATCGATCTCAAGCAGGTAGTTGTGGCGGGGCTGGTCTGCCATGACGTCCTTTCGGCCATGCAATCATCCCCTGTCCGACAGTCGAGCACAAGGGATCGCCCTGAGGCGGTCAGTCGGGTACCGCACCCTTGTTTTCTACGGTAAACTGGCGCTCGTGCAGCTACTACCCTCTGTTGTGGAGATAATGTCTCAACTACGGCCTCGACGATGCAGTGGGGTGGTGGCACAATCAAGACTCGAGTAAGAAGGCTCGGGCATGAAGAGAGGTGATTACCGTGAGCAAGCAATATCGAACAATAGTCTGGTTCCTGGTTGTGGTTCTGCTGGTCCCGGGGCTGGCGTCTGCGGTCAAGAAAGGTCGGCTGATCGGCAAGGTCCTCGATCCAGAGGGCAATCCGGTGGAGGGGGTCACCGTGGTTGCGACATGCGAGGAGGTCTCGAGTTTCAAGGAGGTCGAGACCACCGATAAAAAAGGAGTCTTCAAGCTCGATTTCTCCTACCTCAGGGTCGTCTACCAGCTTGTTTTCTCAAAAGAAGGGTATCTGACATTCACGAGTGAGCAGGACTGGGACCTGGAGGGCACGGGGCGTGACGAGTTCACGATGTTCCCCGGAACGACAACAATTACGGAGGGCCCCTTGGCCTCGACGTCGACTCAGGCGATTCATGCCTTCAACAAGGGGGTTGAGGCTTATAACGAAAAGGACTACTCAGTCGCCCAGGCGGCTTTCGAGGAGGCCCTGGAGCACGATCCGGAAATGAACCAGGCCTGGGCCGCCCTGAGCAGGATCTACGGCAAGCAGCAGCAGTACCAGAAATCGGTGGAGGCGGCAGAGAAGGCGATCGCCCTGGGCTCGACGGACGAGGAGGTCTGGCGGGCGCGGTGGGAGGCCTACCGGGGACTCGGGGACGAAGAGAAGGCGACGCTGGCACTCGTGGACCTCGAGCAGGCCGGGCTTCGCGCCGAAGAGGCGAAGAGGATCTACAACGAAGGTGTCGCTCTCACAAAAGCCGGCGATCAGGCAGGCGCTTTCGAGAAGTTCGAAAAGGCGCTCGTCGTGGATCCGAACCTCATGCGGGCGTTGATCGCATTGGCAACCACAGGTCTCGAGATCAGTCGTTATGCTGAGTCGGTGGAAGCCGCGAAGACCATCTTGAAGGCGGATCCGCACAACGAGCAGGCCCTCCGGATTCGCTACAACGCCGCCTTGAACCTGGGGGACGAGGAGTTGATTATCGACGCGCTGGTCGGAATCGCTGCGGTCGAACCGGTGATAGCTCGTGACAGTCTCTTGAAGTTGGCCTTCGAGGCCTACGACGCCAATGATTTGCCCACCGCGAAGAGCAGATTTCTCAAGGTCCTCGAGGTCGATCAGAACCACGCGTTGTCGTACTACCTTCTCGGTCTCATCACCGTTGATGAGGGCGCCAACGATGAAGCAATTATGTATCTCGGTCGGTTCGTGGAGCTGAATCCTGACGATGCGGAGGCTCAGACCGCCAGGGACCTGCTCGAGTACCTGAATGGACTTTGATGCGTGGTTTTGAGTTTTGTTGGGGGGGGGCATGGCCGGGTTGAATGAAGACCGCGAATCTCGTGTGGGGGCTGATCGTCGCCCGGGATGGTCGGGAATCAGAATCCGTGTTGAGCCTCGTTCTCAATATCATCTCCAACATCTCGGGCAGTGTGTACGGCAATCCGGACGCTCGTATACATTGTGCCGACCCCCGTCGGAAGTCGGGGCGAGTCGTGGCTGGAGAAATGTTTGTGAAAAAAGCAGGCGGTCATCATCAGCCAACATTCTAAACTCAATCGATTCTGATAGTTACTTGGTCGTGCACCATCCGGTGCCTGTTGGTGGAAACGGGATCGCTGGCCGGAGGGTACCCAGCTCCTTGAGGGTGATCTCTGATCTCAATAATGGTACGTATCTTGCAGACAAATCAATGGTGCAAATGTATGGAGGCTGGGACCACCGTTC
>CAZCEX010000264.1:0-6329 GCA_964497785.1 uncultured Thermoanaerobaculia bacterium
AGCGATCGACCCTTGCGGTCGGCAAACGTATACATCTCCTTGGCCACGATGTCGGTTCCTTCACCGACCGAACGTACAAAAAGCTCGGTAGGCTCGAGAACCGGGAGACGGATTTCGTGGTAACCGAAGCCCGCAAAAATTCGCCGCGCCTCGTGCTCCACGGCTTCCCAGATCCTCGACTCCGGAGGTAGTATGTCTCGTGTACCTTTGACCCTACGAATCATCGTTTTCCCTTGGCCGCGACCGGCGCGGCGCCTTGCTTGTCGGTGATATAGCGAGACTTGTGGACACGTCGTCCGCGAGCTCGACGTCTCCGAGCACGGTGGCGGTCGGGGCCACCCACACCCGCTCACCAATGCGGGGGGTCGAATTTTCGAAGCTAAGAACCGTCATTGTGCCGCCTCAGTCCCGAACCTTCGGGAAGGCCCGAACGCTACCACACGACCCAGATGCCCGCAAGACCGCCAAGTGCCCGAAAATCAGTGACCTGTGGATCACGCGCCTGAATTGAATCGCCGGAAGACACTCAATGCCAATAACTTAGCTTTAAGCTTTTTGTTTTCAATATATTACGCTATTGCGCCAAATACAGCCCAAAGCTAGTAAAATCCCTGTGTTTACATGCTCTTAACGGCTTTTCCGCAGGGTTTTCCACAGGGTTTTCCGCAATACGATTGGGGCCCGATGGCCGGTTTTTTCCAACCACTTCAAGCACCGTCACTTAGCAAAAACGGTCGACGATTTCGTCGTGCTTTCCTGACCGCAGAAGTCTGGGTTGCTCTCCGGTCAACGAGACCACAGTCGACGGCCCACCACCTTCGGTTCGACCACCCTCGAGTACCAGGTGCGGCGCGCCGTTGAGCGAAACGAGGGCCCCGTTTGCGGTGACCGGCGCAGGCCTACCGTGTCGGTTTGCCGATGTCCCGGTCACGGGCCCGACCCGGTCCAGGAGAGCCCTCAGGAGGTCGTGTCCGGGAATTCGTACGGCGATCGTGGGACCGGGCGAGGCCGCCACGGGATGGCGACTGTGCAGTACTGCGGTCAGAGGCCCCGGCCAGCTCGCCTCGAGGTTCGTGCGGAATCGTTCCGGCACCTCGACCAGTTGCTCAACCTGTCGCCAATTGGCGGCCAGTACCGGTAACGGCATTGTCGTCGGCCGCATCTTGAGGACCATGATGCGCTCGATCGCCTCTTGCGAACAGGGGTTGCCCGCGAGACCGTAGTAGGTTTCGGTCGGCAGGAGCACTACACCGTTGCCGGCGAGCACCTTCCACGCTCTTTCGACTGCAAGATCGAGGTCCTCGGCAGTCTCGAACCCAACCGTTTCCATCAGGTCGCCAACAGCTCTTGGGCGTGCCTCAGCGCCGACTCGGTGAGCGTGTCGCCGGCGATCATACGAGCCACCTCACGAACTCTCTGCTCGGGCTCGAGCGGCGTCACGCGGGTGATCGTTCGCCCGTCGATGACCACCTTGTCCACCAGAACCTGCTCGTCCGCCCGACCCGCTACCTGCGGGAGGTGGGTGACGACCAGCACCTGGTCACGCGTCGCCAGGTCGGCCAGCAGACTGGCAAGCGCGGCAGCGGCCCGGCCACCGAGGCCCGAGTCCACCTCGTCGAAGAGCAGGGTCAGTCCCCCGCGGGGGCCCTGTTTACGCAAAACCGACCTGATGGCGAGGTGAATCCGGGACAGCTCGCCCCCGGACGCGACCCTGGCCATCGACCGTAGCTCCTCCCCCTGATTGGCCGCCAAAAACAGCTCACCCTCCTCGACGCCTTCGGGGCCAAAAACCACCGCCACACCGTTTCGGTACAGAGGGGACGAGGGCTCAGGACGGGCTGCCCAAGAGAAATCCAACTGCGTACCCGCCATCTCGAGCTGTTCGAGGACTGTCGCCATGCTCACGACCAGCGCCCCAGCGGCCGCCGACCGTTGCTGCTGCAGCTCCGTGGCCAGAGCATCAAAAACGGAGAGGGCCTCGACGGCCCTTTCTGCAGCCGACTCGAGCCGGTCTTCAACAGCCATCAGCTCGCTGCGCTCTGCCTTCAGACCCGACCTGAAATCCAGCACTTCTGATATCGAACCACCGTACTTGAGCATCAGGCGCTCGAGCCCATGTAACCGACTCTCAACCTCCTCGAGCTCTGAAGGATCCTCCCGGAGGCCGGTCGTCATCACGCGCACCTCCCGCAAGACTTCTTCGACCAGAACCCTTGCCTCTTTGAGCATCGTGGTCGCTTCAGCGGTTTCGAGGCCACAGCTCGCCATCTCTGCGAGAGCCCTTTCGGAACGGGCGATTTCTTCGATGGCCGCCCCATCACGATCGCCGAGTCCGCCAATCACCTGAACCGACAGCTCCTGGATCTGGGCCGCGTGGCGGAGTTGCTGCCGCCGTCCGGCAAGCTCTTCGTTCTCCCCCGGCCGAGGATCCAGGCCGTCGATCTCGGCGAGTTGGAAAGTGATGGCATCGAGGCGGTCACGACGACTGGCGCGCGCATCACGAAGCCGAGCAACCTCGGCCGCCTCTTCGCTCCACTGCGACCAGGCTTTCTCAACACGAGCCAGGGACTCATCGAGACCACCGAATCGATCGACGACTCGGCGCTGAACCTCGGCATCCGCCAGACCGTGCTGCTCGTGCTGCCCGTGAACCGCGAGAAGGTACGGCGCAAGACGTTGCAGGGCGCCGGCCGTCACCGCAACATCGTTGACCCAACATCGGCTGCGACCCGCCGCCGTGACCTCGCGGCGGATCACCAACTCGGTCGCGGCAGGGACACCGAGCTCGCTCAGCAGCGATAGGAATGTCGGTGACTCGGGCAGCGAAAACCGGCCTTCGACCGAGAGTCGCTGATCCCCGGACCGAACGAGGTCCACACTCGCCCGGCTGCCCGCGAGCAGGTTGAGGGACTCCACCAGCAGCGACTTGCCCGCCCCGGTCTCCCCGGTGACGGCAGTGAAACCCGGCCCGAGCTCAATCTCGACCGCATCGATGATGCCAAGGCCACGGACGGACAATCGCTCGAGCATGCACGGATCTTACACTTTCTCTCATCGCTCTTTCGTGAAAGCCAATTCCGCCCGTTCTTGGCCTTAGAGGGCTCCGTATCCCGAGGGGCCTTTGCGCCAAGAACGACGGAATTGGCACGCCCGCCAGGGCGGGTTTTGAAGCCGATCGGAGAACCAACCAAAGCGCGTCCCAGCGGGGCGTGCCGGACATAAAAATGTGCCCGAGCGACCTCCAAGCCCCCCTTCGCCTCCCGCACATTTCCTATGTCGGGCAACCCACGGGGAGCCCGCTGCGGCCGTGATCTCCAGCCTCTGAGGGAGGCCGCCGCTCGCATGAGCAGCGTGGTCGCAGACGACCCAACCTTCTCCGCGCGACCGCGCTGCTCATGCGACGCTGGGATGACCGTCCTACGGCATCCCAGAAGGCCGGGGATGGAGAAGGGGCGGGTGAGAGACCCTGTACCATCTCCAACCAGGAGGCAGTCATGTCCGACAAATCCCAACCCTTTGTCGTCCGTTCGATCGAGTCGGTGCAACATCAAGAGGTCGAGCGCTCACCGGGCGCCACGATCCAGGTTCTTCTCGGACCTGGCGACGGCGCGCCCAACTTTGCGACCCGCTGCTTCACTCTCGAACCGGGGACACGCATTCCGTGTCATCGCCACGCGACGATCGAGCACGAGCAGGTCGTGCTCGAGGGAGAGATGACGCTCGGCCTCGACGATGAGGTCGTGATCGTGGGCGCCGGCGACTGCATGCTGATACCGGCGGGTATTGCCCACTGGTACGAGAATCGGGGAGAGGCCGCGGTGCGGTTCCTGTGCATTGTTCCGTTGACTGATGAATACCGGACGGAGTGGCTATATAAATGGTTCGAGCAGGGGCGTGTCAGCGATCAATAGCTGAAACGCCCAAGGCGCCCCTGCTCGCACCATCCCTCATGACGACGAGACACCCTCTCGGCCGGAACACAACGCGAGAACCTTCAGCCAGGCACGGTCGACCTCGGCCTCAAGATCCTCCAGGTCCCCGGAGTTGTCGATGAGGACGTTGGCGGCATCGCACTTGACACGCATCGGTGCCTGGGCGGCAAGGATGGAGACGGCCCGGTCTTCGGGTACACCTCGAGCGACGGCGCGCTCGAGCTGCTGCTGCGGGGTGCAAGCGACCACGACCAGAACGTCGTAGCGGCTCGCGGCGCCTGTCTCGACCAGGAGGGCAGCCTCAACGACTGCAATGGGTGTGTCGAGCTCCTGCAGCCAGAGATCGATCTCATCCCGCACGAGGGGGTGAATCGTCCGGTTGAGCCGGTCGAGCGCTTCCTCGTCCTCGAGCACGGTGCGAGCGAGCGCGACCCGATCAACCCTGCCGTCCGGATCGAGCACGCCGGAACCGAAAAGAGCGGCGACCGCCAGGGCGCCACCTTCACCCGGCCCGTAGAGCCGGTGAACGGCCCGATCGGCATCGAACACCGGCACTCCCCACCCGGCGAGCACCCCAGCGACCGACGATTTCCCCGACGCCAGCCCCCCAGTCAGGCCAACGGTGCAGAGGAAGCCCATTCAGAGCCCGCGGCGCAGCCGCGCCGATCGCATCGTATTGGCCATGAGCATGGCAATCGTCAGTGGACCCACACCGCCGGGAACGGGAGTGATTCGGCCGGCAATCGGCGCCACGGCCGCGAAGTCGACATCACCCGAGAGCACAGCGCCGCGCTTGGCGAAGGCGGCCATCTTTTTCTCATTGCCGCCATAAAGCTGCTCGACAACTGCCGCATCGGTCACTCGATGCATGCCGACGTCGACGACGATCGCGCCTTCACGAACATGGCCGGCGCCGATGAGCGCCAGAACACCCGCAGCCGCGACGAGAATGTCTGCCTGCCGCGTGACGGCCGCCAGATCCCTGGTCCGGGAGTGGCAGACGGTGACGGTGGCATGCGCGTGGAGCAGCATCATCGCCATCGGTTTTCCAACGATGTCGGACCGACCGACAACAACGGCGTTGCTTCCTTTGAGCTCGATACCCTCCCTGCGGAGCAGCTCCATCACACCAGCCGGGGTGCACGGGACCAGACGCGGTCGACCCTGCTGCAGCAGACCGACGTTCTGTGAGTTGAAACCGTCGACGTCTTTTGCCGGGTCGATGCGCTCGAGCACGCGGTTGGCATTCAGCCCGGATGGAAGCGGCAGTTGCACGAGGACGCCATCGACATCGCTCTCCGCATTGAGCCGATCGATGAGCGCTTCGAGCTCTTCCTGGTTCGTCGTCGCCGACATAATATGCGCCCGCGAGACCATGCCCAACTCGCCACAGGTCTTTCCCTTCGACCTGACGTAGACCTGAGACGCCGGGTCTTCACCGACCAGGACCGTGTCGAGGCGAGGAACCACCCCTCGCTCTGCGAGGAGCTGCACCTGAGCCGCCACCTCCTCGCGGATGGTGGATGCGATGAGACTTCCGTTCAGAATCTTGCCGTCGTCCATCGTTCGTTCTCCGTCAGAGCTTGATGCCCTCATACAGCGAAGCCACCCCGGCCGTGAGAGGTCGAGCGGTCACCTCGGATAATCCGGCGACGCTGAGGGCCTTGCACATCCCTTCACCATGGGGGAAGAGGCTCACCGAGTCCGGAAGATAAGTGTAGGCGTCCGGATCGCCAGAGATCCAGCGCCCGAGTCGCGGCGGCACGGTCCGCACCCACCAGCGCAGGAAGGGGCCGAAGAGCCCCTGAGGACGGGAAAACTCGAGGACCAGGAGCACCCCTCCGGGACTGAGGACCCGAACCAGCTCTCCGAGACCGACCTCGAGGTCTTCGAAGTTGCGCACGCCAAAAGCTACGGTCACGACGTCCACCGAACCCTCGACCAGCGGCAAACCGAGAGCGTTCCCCGCGAACAGGGGCACCCGGCGACGCCTCTGAAGCGCCTTGCGACGCGCCAACGCCAGCATCGGCAGGCAGAAATCCGTTCCCAGAACGGCCTGATCGTCGTCGAAGCCGAGCGCTACGTCGCCCGTACCCGTGCAAACATCCAGCGTGACTGCTCCGCCTGCCGCAGCCACCCGACGTGCGAGCAATCGCCTCCACCGCCGGTCCATGTCAACGGACAACACCCTGTTGAGGAGGTCGTACCGCCCCGCGATTCTGCCGAACATCGTCTGGATGTCAGCGCCCCTCTTCGACCGCAGTTCTTCCCTCACCGGCGGAGACTAACATATGGACGCTTTCGGGACAGAGCGAGTTTTCGAAAGGTGCAACCTCCTCGTTGATCACGCCCTCGCGGCGCACTGAGATATGCAGGCGAAACCTGTTCATAGCTGCC
>CAZCEX010000265.1:0-6323 GCA_964497785.1 uncultured Thermoanaerobaculia bacterium
TTCGGTTTCGGCTCGATGTTCTGCGGTGTTTTCGGGCAGTCGTCGAGAATATGGCGTCGGGATTTGCTGGCGCGACTTCGGCGCTGTGTCGGCTTCACGACGCCGGCCGCGAGATTCAAGAGTCGGCCGCTTTCAAACGAATGACCGCATTGCTCGACCATCAAGCGAGCATGGCGACGATGAGCCTCGACGTTGTCATCGGCGCCGACGGCAAACTCCGCCACCTCGAGATCTCAGGCGTGCGGGAGTGCAAGGGCAACCCGTACTACCGGCGCCCGTTGCGGCGCTGGTGGGATCGTTTGAGGATTACCTTTCGGCGCTACAGACTGGATGCTCAAGAGCTGGTCGACAGACTCGTCATGGAGACCTATCAGGAGATCTCCCCGGCTCTTGCGCTCGTCGTCCGGCTTCAGTGTCATCTACAGCTTTATCTGGCGGCGAGGACCTTCGCTGGCGTTGCCCGTTCGCAGGGACTCGAGGTCTGCCTGCCGGATATGGAGACAGGCAGAAATCTGAATCTCAAAAATGTCTTCAACCCTCTCCTTTTGGCGATGGACGAGCGGCCCGTACCGTCGGATGTTCGTTTGACCCATGGTGCTCCGATTGCCCTCGTTACGGGCCCGAACTCAGGCGGCAAGACGCGTCTCCTACAGGCCGTCGGCATCGCCCAGGTGCTCGGTCAGTCGGGGCTTTACTGCCCGTCCTCCAGCGGGCGGTTACCGATCGTTGGCGGCCTTTTCGCTTCGATCGTCGAGGTCGATCGGGCCGACCAGGGTGAAGGACGGCTCGGCACCGAACTCATGAGATTGCGCACGCTGTTCGAGAGCGCGCCGCCCGGCTCATTGGTGCTGCTCGACGAGCTGTGCTCCGGAACCAACCCTTCGGAGGCGATCGAGATCGTCGAAATGGTGCTGCGCCTGCTGCGCCGCCTCGAGCCGATCGCATTCGTGACGACGCACTTTCTGGACTTCGCCCACCATCTGAGCGCCCAGCCCGGGAACCAGGGCCTCGAGTTTCTCCAGGCCGAGGTCAACGGAGATCTCGGGCCCACCTATCGGTTCATCGCCGGCGTGGCGTCGACCTCGCTGGCGGCAGGGACCGCGCAGCGCCTCGGCGTGACTTTCGAAGAGCTCGAAAAAAGGCTTGAGGAGCGATGCGGGTTTGAGAAGCCGGAGTAGCCACCGGTAGCCATTGCCTTCTTTTTCAAGAGTTTGCGCCGTCTCGGCCCTGAGTCGGCCTCGTAGACCAGTATTGACATCGGGCCGAGACAGCGCTAACTCTTGGAGGATGCTAGTATCGACATGTGTCTCAGTTACAGGCATTTAGACTCAGTTTCCATGGCGTCTTCGGCCGGGGTCAGGAGGACCGATGTGTGATCGCAGAGACAAGGGCAAAGAATCGCAAGGAGTGACCCGCCGTGGTTTTCTCGGCACGGCGAGTGCCGGGGCGGTGGTGGCTGCTGTCGGCGGGCCCGGGCGGGTGGTTGCGACCCCGGTTGGCGTCGTACCGGAGGATATGGCTGCGGTCGAGCTCAGGATCAACGGACGCCTCCGCCGTCTGTTGGTCGAGCCACGCTGGACCCTGCTCACGGTGCTGCGCGAGCAGCTCGGTCTGACCGCTACCAAGGTCGGCTGCGAGCAGGGCGAGTGCGGCGCCTGTACGGTGCTCATCGATGATCAGCCGCGCTACGCCTGCATGACCCTCGCTCTCGAGGCCGAGGGTCATGACATTACGACTCTTGAGGGCCTCATGCGGGGCGAGGAGCTTGGGGATGTTCAAAAGGCGTTCGTCGATGAGGACGCCTATCAGTGTGGCTACTGCAGCCCCGGTCAGATCATGGCGGCTGAAGGCCTGATCCGGGCCAACCCAGCGCCGACGGTCACCGAGATTCGTGAGGGCATGGCGGGCAACCTCTGCCGGTGCGCTGCCTACGTCAACATCGTGCAGGCCGTCGATCGCGTCGCCGAAGTCCGGCGCGGTGAGGGAGGCCGAAAATGACCGACGACAAGAACTATCATGTCGATGGTCCGGTTCCCGAGACCCCGGAGCCGGAGGGGTATCCGGGGCCGTGGCTCGATACCCAGGTTGTGGGCACTGAGCTGCCGCGCATCGACGCCTACGAGCGTATGAGCGGCTCGGCGGTCTATCCATCCGACATCAACCCGCCCGGCATGCTCTATGCGGCAATCCTGCGCTGCCCGCACCCGCACGCCCGGGTGGTGGCCGTGCACACCGATCAGGCGGAAAAGATGCCGGGAGTGCACGCGGTGATCACCAAGGACACCCCCCAGGCCGATATCGACTGGTACTACCGCGGCAACGCGCCGTCGAAAATCTTCCAACCGCACTGCCGCTACGAAGGAGAAGCAGTGGCTGCCGTTGCGGCGGAGTCGTCGCACCAGGCCGCGGACGCACTCAGGGTGATTCGCGTCGAGTATGAGGTTTTGACGTTTGTCGGTGACGAACGCGATGCGCTGGTTGCGGGCGCCCCTGCAGCGCAGGAAGGCGGCAATCGCAACGGCGAGCCCGATATCTACGAGCGGGGCGACGTCGGGCAAGGCTTTGCCGAGGCCGATGTCGTGCTCGAAGCGAGCTACCGCACCGACTGCGAAATCCACGCCCCGATGGAGCTGCACGGCTGTGTCGCCCGATGGGACGGTCCGAGGCTGACGGTGTGGGAGTCGACGCAGGGCGTATATGCAGTGCAGCGTGGCGTCGCGCAGGCCCTTGGGCTTTCGCAGGCCAACGTACGGGTTATTGGTTCTTACATGGGCGGCGGATTCGGCAGCAAACTGCAACCTGGGAAATACACCCTGATCGCGGCGATCCTGGCGCGTTTGACGGCACGGCCGGTGAGGCTCTTCCTCACTCGCGAAGAGACGATGCTGGTCGTTGGCAATCGTCCACCGACTAACATGCGGCTCAAGGCGGGTGTCAAGAAGGACGGCACGTTGACGGCCCTCGAGATGACCTCACTGTCGACCACAGGGGCTTACAACAGCGGTGGCGCCAGCCTGGTCGACTGGGTCGTGCGTGACCTCTACGCGTGCCCTAACGTGCGTGGGGTCAACGAACTCGTATTCGTCAACGCCGGTCCGTGTCGGCCATTTCGCGGACCGGGTCACCCGCAGGGGGCGTGGGCCCTCGAGCAGATGATGGACAGCCTCGCCGAGGCGATCGGCATGGACCCGATCGACCTCCGGCTCAAGAACGTCACCGATGTGAGCCAGGCGCGCGGCGGGGTTCCCTACACCTCGACCGGCCTGCGGGAGTGCCTGGTCGAAGGCGGGAAGGTTTTCGCCTGGAATGCCATGCGGGCCAGGAATAAGGGCAACGGACACATCAAACGCGGCGTTGGTGTCGGCGCGTGCCTGTGGGTCGTCGGGGGCGGTGGCCCACCGGCGACCATTGTCGTGAAGCTTTTTCCCGACGGCAGTGCCAACCTCAACATGGGGGCATCGGACATCGGCACGGGCACCAAGACGGTGATGGCGATGGTGGTGGGTGAGGAGCTCGGTGTATCGCTCGACAACATCCAGATCGAGCACGCCGACACCGGGACGACGCAGTTCGCCACTCCCTCGGGCGGTAGCAAGACCGTCCCGACGGAGTCGCCGGCGGTGCGCGACGCCGCTGTCAACGTCAAACGCCAGCTGCTCGAAATTGCTGCCGAGGAGATGGAGCTGCCGTTTGGTGATCTGCGCATCGAGGGTGGGGCGGTGGTATCGAAGTCCGACGCCGAGAAGCGCCGTGCGTTCGCAGAGCTGGAGGGTTTCCGCCGCCGCGGTCTGCTGATCGGCATCGGCTATCGGGGAGCAAACCCGGAAGGCAAGACCGTCAACCCCTTTGCAGCTCATTTCTGTGAGGTCGAGGTCAACACCAGAACCGGCGAGGTGAAGATTGTTCGTTTTCTCGCCGCCCACGACAGCGGCCGCGTGCTCAACCGTCTGACCTTCACCAATCAGGTGAGGGGAGGGGTCGTCATGGGCATCGGGTTCGGCATGACCGAGGCCAGGGTGCTCGATCGCAAGCAGACCGGCAAGATGCTCAACGCCAACCTGCACGACTACAAGGTACCGACAGCCCTCGACGTGCCCTTCGACATCGAGGTCCTGCCGATCGAGCTCGGCGACAGCGAGTGCAATACAACCGGCGCCAAGGGCGTCGGCGAGCCGGCGACCATCCCGACCGCTGCGGCAATTGCCAACGCCGTCTACGACGCGGTCGGCATCCGGGTCACCGAGACCAGCATCGGACCGGTACAGATGAAGGCCCTGCTCGCGGAGCAGGCGAAGGAGGCGTGATGCTGCCCCAATTCAAGTACGCACGACCGGCCTCGCTGAAAGAGGCTCTCATGAGTCTCGACGGCGGCAAAAATCTGATCCACGCCGGGGGCACCGACCTGATCGGCTGTTTACGCGAGCAGGTTTTTGAGGTGGATCGTGTCGTCAGTCTTTCAAAGCTGGACGAGTTGCGCGGCATCGAGACGACGAGCAATGGTGGCCTGCGCATCGGTGCGATGACAACGTTGGCCGACGTCGCAGGAAACGAGATCGTCCGTGAACGGTACGCCGCCCTGGCCGAGGCTGCCGAAGTGGTGGCCAGCCCGCAGCTGAGAAACCAGGGCACGTTGGGTGGCAATCTGTGTCAGAAACCGCGTTGCTGGTATTACCGCGGGGATTTCGACTGCCTGCGTAAAGGCGGGGAGATGTGCTTCGCCTACGAGGGCGAAAACCAGTACCACTGCATCTTCGGTGGTGACACGTGTTACATCGTGCACCCGTCGGATACCGCGCCGGCCCTCGTCGCGCTCGGCGCCGTGGTCCGCATTGCTGGTGGCGGCTCGAGCCGATCCCTGGCGGTCGAGAATTTGCATACCCCCACGTCGAAAGACCCAACGGGGGAGATCGAGCTCGAACCCGGAGAGGTCGTGACCGATATCGTTCTTCCGGCCCCGAAGCCCAACTCGCGCTCCACATACCGAAAGGTTCGGGCGCGCGCGTCGTGGGACTTCGCCCTCGTCAGCGTGGCTTTGAACCTTCGCTTCGAGGGAGCGACCGTCGTGGAGGCGAATGTCGTCCTCGGTGGTGTCGCGCCCGTGCCCTGGCGGGCTCGTCTCTGTGAGGCGGCCATCATCGGCAGTGAACTCGGTGACTCGATGATCGCAGAAGCGGGCCGGGCTGCAGTGCAGGGCGCCGAACCCCTCACGCACAACGCCTACAAGGTGGACCTGGTGGAGGGCCTGGTCGTCGACCAGCTGCAGGCCCTCAACCGTGCCCAGGCGATGAAGGGGAGAAAGAAAGGGTGAGGGACGAACCGGTTCTGGTCCTCGACTTCGACGGCGTCATCTGCGCGAGTCAACGGGAGGTTTTCTGTACCGGTATGGAGGCCTTCGCCAGGCTCGAGCCGTCGACCGGTATCGCGCAGCGAGCGTCGTCGGTCGTCGATCTCGTACGCCGTTCACCGGCGGCTCTCGACGACGATCCTGACTTCCGGGCCTTTCAACCCCTTGTGCCGCTCGGCAACCGGGCCGAGGACTTCGGCGTCGGGTTCGCCGCCATCGACCGTGCGGTGGACCTGCGAGACCAGGCTGCGTATGACGCTTTTTACGAGACCTTCGATCCTCAGTGGCTCGAGCGCTATCACCGCACTTTTTACGAGACGCGTTATCAGTTACGGGACCGGGATTTCGATTACTGGCTCAGCCTGCACGAGCCTTACCAGTGGCTCGTCGACCTCCTGCGCCACCGCCACGGCGCCATGACTCTGGCGATCGCCACCGCCAAGGACGCTCGCTCGGTGAGGTTGCTGCTCGAGCGTTTCGGCATTGCCGATCTCTTCGTCGACGACCTCGTGCTCGACAAGGAGACCGGTGTGCACAAGACCGAGCACCTGCGAACCCTGGCCCAAAGACTCGAGCTACCGTTTGCCGCCATCACCTTCGTCGACGACAAGGTCAATCACCTCGAAAATGTCGCTCCGCTCGGGGTCCGCCCGGTGTTGGCCGGTTGGGGTTACAACACCCCGCGGGAGCACGCACGGGCTGTGAAGTTGGGATTCGAGGTGGCGACTCGGGAGACCGCAGAGAGGATTCTATTCGGGGTGTGAGCGCCAGTAGCGTTGCCGGATCCTTCCCTGGGCGCGTGCAAGTATCGTCGGCCAGCTAGGAGGGTGTATTGCATAGAATTGGCGGCGCCTTCCGGGTGTCGTTTGGCCCATTTCCCGGCGTATTCTTGGCCCATACCACCAGTATGAACCTGCAAATCCTCCGGAAAATGGCCTCAAACGACCCACCGAAATCCATCCACCCTCTATGCACTACA
>CAZCEX010000266.1:0-1782 GCA_964497785.1 uncultured Thermoanaerobaculia bacterium
TCTCAGGAGCCCGCTCCAAACGCCCCCGAACTGGGCAAAAGCGCTATAGCGACCGATACCGGCGACCAGGGTCTGGCAGGTACCATCGGTGGGGTCGAACTCCAGCGCACCGATCGACAGAGACTGCTCGGCATCGGTGAGCGGCGTCCAGCCAGGGCTGGCGGCAGTGGCATTGGTGGTCTTCCAGATGCCACCGTTGGTCGCGCCTGCGTAGAGGATATTCAGATTGGTGGGGTGGGCGGCAACGGTGTGAATCGCCCCCGACACCTCGTTCGACGGGCTGATGTTCTCTACCTGTCCGTTGACTGACGGTCCGGGGCCCTGAGCGATCCAGGGGCCGCCGCCGATGGGGGGCGGAGTCGGCAGAAGGAGCGGCGCATATGCAACTGCCTCGCCGTCCACGGGAACCGGCTGCCCCTGGAGGAAGGCCCACGCCGGCGGTTCGTCGGGGGGTTGTTGGCTGCTTGCTGGACCATGAGCCGGCGTTTCCTCCGTCTGCGCCAAACCCAGATGGCAGAACACTATGACAACCAGAAGAATGGCAAGTGTCTGCAAGACTCGCTGCCTCTGCGACCGTGCATTGCCGGCCATGGCCTCATGAATAGCACGAAAAGAAAGCTTCATGATTCCTCCCAGTGGCACTGCGCCATGCAGACGACTTCGGGCGCCTCGGCGCCATCTGCCATTCGAAACGAACGAAGTAGTTTCTCAAAACGTAGTGCCGCGGTTCCAGACTGTCAACCCTAGCGGACCTCATGAGCCGGGTGGAGGAGACCCACGGAATGCGGTGTCGCGAATTGCTCGACTCCAGATTTCGCCGCCGGAAACGAGGTCGATGGCGCGCAGTTTCATCGGCTCATCCACCCACTCGTCGTCGATGCGACGGCCGAATGGCAACGATCGGTGCACCAACAGGCCGCCGAGCACACAAAACGGGGGTGCGGAGTAGGATCGACGAACCGCCCCCAGCTTCTTGCCGGTGGTCAAGGAGAAGACCGACCACAGGTAGCGCTCACCGCCGGCGCCACGGACCGACAACATGCCGCTGATCATCAGGTGCCGGCGGTCGGCAGAAGGCGCCCGTGCGACGGTTGGTCCGTCAATCAAAACAACGTCCGGCAGTAGTGTTCCGGTCTCGGCTTGCCAGCGTCGGAGAACCACCCTCCGGCCTCCCCCATTGCCGTTTTTCTCCACCGCTACCGAGAGAACCTCACCGGATAACCACGGCGCCTGTCGAAGCTCGCCTGCATCGACTAAGCGCTGTATGGACTCTGGCAATGCCCGCATTGTGGGCCCAGCGGCGTCGGCGAGCGGCGTGATCTTTCCGGTCTTTTCATCAATCGAGAATACCCCCGATTCTTGTTTCCTGAAGGGAGGCGCTCCGGGCGGCGGTGCCACACCAGCCACATGCTTCTCGAGGTAATCCCAGGCCATTACAACGGTTTCGCCCTCTTCCCAGGCGCGCAAAGAAAACGAGGCACCGAGCCGCTGATCGACGAGAGGCAGAACGCCTGGCGGAATCGGTGCGTCGATACGAAGAAGGGGTTTGCCCCCGTTCTCGGCATTCAGGAATACCAGCGTCAGCACCCCCGGGGTGGGGGCGCCCGTTTCCGCCTGTGCCACGAGGCGGCCGCCGACCACCAGCAGTGGCTTATCCGCCGCGTCGCTGCTCCAGATCACCTCACCGGAGCGAGGGTCAACAGCCTGTATTCCACCGCTCGGCGCCATCAGGTAGATCATCGGAAGGCGTCTATCGACGACAATACCCGGAGCGAGCTCGAA
>CAZCEX010000266.1:1882-6310 GCA_964497785.1 uncultured Thermoanaerobaculia bacterium
TCACTCCAGCTCGGCCGGAATGATGACCTCGGGCGGACCGTCCCACACCGGTACGATCTCCACCACCTCGGCTCTTTCACCCGACGCATTGTGGTGGTGGATGAGCAACAAGCCTTGACTGTCATTGGCCTTGTAGGCCCCACGATCGTACTCAACCGGAACGATGGCGCCGTCGACGTCCTCGAGATACACCGGCGCCGTGGCGGTCCCTTCCACGTGCAGGCCGGGCCGCGCCGGATCGTAGGAGTGAACCGCGCTCGAGTCCATGACCAGCCCGACGCCCGGCATCACCACATCCACCTGGTAGTCGAACGCCGAATCACCGTCAACCAGACCGAGGTCACTGGCGTTCGCCAGCAGTAACATCGCGTCGCTGTTGAGCGTCGGAACGTCGACTTCATCCGGGAGCGCTCCGTTTACCGGGTACTGCCACTGACTGACACCGCCGTCGAGGTCCTCCACCAGGGACCAGTTCACGTCGCTCCAATAGGCCCAGGAATCCTCCATGCTCGAGTCCCAGTGCAGCATCGGGTAGTTGAGCACGCGATGGTCCCAGCTGCCGTCACGATCCGCGTCGACCCACACCCTCAAGGCCACCAGGTTGGGATGTGCCTGCGGGGCGTGGGTGACCACGGCGAAGGAGATGACCGTGTCATTCAAACCTTGGCCGGTTCGTTTTCGGGCGTCATGGTCGCTGGTCACACCCAGGTAACGCAGGTCGTAGCTGTTGTTTTCGGACTCCGGCTCATCCGGGCTGACTTCCGCCAACTCGTGCAGACTGCACAGGGAGCACTGGCCCGCGGGTTCGACGCCCGGATCTGGTCGACCGCCCGTGAGTACCACGTCCAGGCTGGCGGTGGCGCCGGGCGCCAACAATCGGTGATCTTCGCACTTCATCGAGGCCACCGCTCGGACCACCGCATGCACCGGCAGGCGCAGGGTCGGGTGATCGGCCGTTCTTGGCGACAGCTCGAGGTAGCCCGCCACCTCGCTCGGGCACGGCCGGGCCATCGCCCTGGGACCGCCCGGCAGTGGCATCGAAGGATCGAGGGACTTCACCGGCACGTAGCCGCCCGCGTCGGGGTCGCAGAGGTGCTCGATCTCCGCCGAATCTGCAATCAGCCGCAGCTCGAACTCCGCGCTGTCGCCGGCCGCCACCGTGAGCGCAGCCGGGTCGGGGAGCGTGATGGCTACCCCCGGCAGATTGGCGCGGCGTTCGTAAACGAGGTCGAAAGTGATCTCCTGCTCGCCGTGATTGACCACCCGGATGGTCCGGCTGCGCTCGACCCTACCGTTCACCTCAACGAGGCCGAAAGAAGCGCTCACGAAACCGGCCGGTTCCGTGGCGAATGCAACCGCCTCTGCCGCCACCGCGCGTTCGAGGTCGATGCGCCCGGAACCGACCCGGCTGAGGGCGTTGAAGGGAGGCTCCCCGCCCGGGCCGAGAAAGGTATCGACGGCCGTATTCATGAGCAGGGCCTTGAGCTCTTCTACGCTCCAATCCGGGTGCAGCTCGCGCAGCACGGCCATGGCTCCGGCAACGTGCGGCGTCGCCATGGATGTTCCGCCCGCAATCGCGAAAGCGTCACCAGTGCCGGCCGACGCCGACGCGATGCCGGTCCCTGGCGCGGCCACGTCGGGCTTGAGCATCGAGTCGGGGTAGCGCGGGCCGCGGCTCGAGAAGTCGGCGATGCTGTCCCGGCCGTCGAACCGTACGGGGAAGAACCCGAGCCTTGCCTCGACGCCCGGAAGGGCGGCCCGCATCCTCTGACCGTCGTGCTCGCGGACCATGACCACCGGGATGTTCACCGAGCCCTGACCGGGCGCGTCGAGCGGCATCTGGGGCCAGCCGTCCGGGACCAGGATCATGCCGAGCCCGCCCGCGTCCTCGACGGCCTGAGCCTTGTCGTCGAGCGCACAGCCGGTCCAGCTCACCAGGGCGATGCGGCCTGTTATCTCTGCGGCGTTGCTCAACGCCGAGCAGGCGTCGGCGGGCACGGGTGCCACCACCTCGGCGCTGACCTCCTGAAGGAAGCTGCCGCCGAAAGCCTGATAGCGGCCGATGATTTCGCCGGCAATCGACGGCGGGGCGTCAACGTAGAGAACCGAATAGACCTTCGTCGTATCCGCGGACGCGGCGACGCTGATAGCTCGATTCGCGGTTGCAGGGCTGATCGTGATGTAAAACCCGTCGCCGCTGTTTCCGGCGGCGCCTACGGGAATGACGCCGGCGAGGGCGGCATTGTCACAGGCCGTTTCATAGCCGCCGCCGAAGGCATTCCCATACGGTGACCCGAAGGACATGTTGATGACGTCGAGGTGGTCGCCGAAGTCGCCGTCGCCGTCGGGGTCGACCGCCCACTCGATCGCCTGGACTGCCGAAACACCGTTATCGTTGTTGTCGATGAACCTCAAGGCATGGAGCGTCGCATCCGGGGCGACCCCCGGACCTCCGCCCATCTCCTCGAAGGGCGTGGTGTCATCGTATGGCCCGGTGAAGCTCGAGCCGTCCTGATTGATGCCGTACCCGGCGACAGTGCCGGCAACATGGGTGCCGTGACCGAGTCCACCGGCAGGCGGGTCGTAGGGGTCGGGGTCGTCATCGAGGAAGTCCCAGCCGCCAATCACCTTGGTGGTCGGGAACAGACCGTCGTCGATCGTGCTCTGGTCGTTCGCACCATAGTCCGCAGCGTCCCCCGACCCGCCGAGATCGGTGTGGATGTAGTCGATTCCGGTGTCGATGATGCCCACCGAGACCCCGGCGCCGGTGGCCGGAGGGTCGTGCATCCACGCCTCGACGGCGCCGATGTAGGGCACGCTGGTGTCGTTGGCGAGACGCGGCGGAATCATCGGGTACACAGAACGCACCCCGGGCAGGGCAGCGATCTCCGAAACTCGCGATCTGTCGATGCGCACAGCGACGCCGTTGTAGACCCGCTGCACCCGAAATAGCACTTCCGCATCAAACTCGGCCTCCAGTTGCACGACAACGCCAAGCTGCGCGACTTCAATGCGCGCCAGTTGGCTTTTGGCCGCTTTCGTCGCATCGGCCAGCGCAGCGGCCGAAGCTTTTGCGGGTGGTCCGTCGAGAACCCCCGCATAGGCCTGCACAGCCGGCTCTCCTTGGAGCTGAACCATGATCATGATCCGGTCCCCGGCTTGGGACCCGAGGAGGTCGAAAGGCGTCGCGACACAAGCAACAACTACCACGAAAAAGACGACACACAGTACGCCAATCCGGAAACGCATGACGGCACCTCCTCGACCCCGGTTGTTTTACTTGTGTCTCAATATGGGTTCCGACCCCGTCATAGTCAAACGAAAGCATGCTCCCCTCGGAGAATCGAGGTCACCGGTCAGGGCGTCGAAAAGCTCCACGCTGAGGCGTCACCGGAGGCGCCTTCTCGTTCTCCGTTGCGGCCACGAGGCCGACCAGAGAATCAGTGAAAACACGCCCAGCGGGGCGTGCCATGCACGACGTTGTGACCGAGTGTTTCTACCTACGGCAGCCGCATCCTCACAACGTCGATGCTTGGCAACCCTCGGGAAGCGCGTTGCGGCTTTGATCTCCAGCCTGCGAGGTAGGCCGCCGCTCGCATGAGCAGCGTGGTCGTAGCCGTTTCAATCTTCTTCGCACGACCGCGCTGCTCATGCGACGCTGGGATGGCCGTCCTACGGCATCCCAGAAGGCCGGGGCTGCGGAGAAGGCCGGCTGAGTGGCCGATTCGAGCACCGGGAGGGCCTCGCAGCCGGAGAGCCGTCTCTCCTACATGGCACGCACCGGCGCGACCCCTATCGAACCGCCCCAATCTTCGAGAGCATCTTGCGGGCGTTGTCGTTGCCAGGATTGAGCTCGAGGGAACGGCGGTAGCTCTTGACGGACTGCTGGACCTTGCCGACCGCGAAGTAACCTTCGCCGAGACTGTCGAAACAGTTGGCGCAGGTGGGACGCAAGTCCACGTTGAGCTCGAATATGGCGACCGCTGCCGGAGGATGTGACTTCAGGAGCTTGTAGCCGAGTCCGTTCAATCGGTTTTCGGACACCGTGGCGTGAGTAGGATCGTCGACGTACAGAGCCCGGTACTGAGAGATCCCCTCCTCCTCCAGGCCACTCTGCAGCATCTCGAGTGGCGTCAGCTCACCATCACTCAAACGCTCGGCCTCCTTCGGTGGATCCGGCAGCCGGCCCACCTCGTCGGCGAGCCCGTTGAGAAGCCTGTCAACTTCACCCCCAGAACCCCGAACGACCCGCAGGTCACCAGCGCGCTCCCGGCATACGAACACATCATCCCCGACAGGGAAGAGGTGAACATCGGTTGCCGTCACACCTCTCAACCACAGCTCGTCCCCCTCACGACGAAGCTCGGCGAGACCGTCGAAACCCCACGTGTAGCGACCCACGAGACGCTCGAGATCTTCATCGGCGAG
>CAZCEX010000267.1:0-6301 GCA_964497785.1 uncultured Thermoanaerobaculia bacterium
TGACATTTGAAAGAGGGAGGGTTCTCATCATGAATCTGATCATCAGGGTCTCCATCGTCGTTGGCCTCATCATAGTGGCTGCTCCGTTGTTCTCCGAGGAATTTGTGCTGGTGACACCAAGTGCCGATTATCGTGCAACCGAGGAAAACGTCAATCGCGCTGTGGATCCTCAGCTGAGCTCCACCGACATGGTAAACGCCCATGACCAGGTTCGAAATGCCGTCAACGCAGGCACACAGGTAGGACCTGCCGGAGGCGTGTCAGGGGCCGGCTTTCAACCGATACCGAACCCCCTCATTGGAGGGGTTTCGTGGGATGCCACAGTTGCAACCTCAGCGCAGAGCTGGTCGGATAGTTGCAATTTCTCCCATCCTGGAGGTCACCCATACGGTGAGAACCTCTACGCTTCTACTTCGACCCTCGCACCACCGATCGTGTGGGCTGAAGCCGACGCCGTAGTCGACAGTTGGGCCGCCGAGTCTGCCGACTACGACTACGGGACCAATGCGGCCATTCCCCCCGGGACAGCAGTGGTCGGCCACTACACCCAGGTGGTTTGGGCCGACAGCCGGATGATCGGCTGTGGCGCCACGCAGTGCACCGTCAACAGCCCCTGGTCGGATCCGCAATTCAGCAACTGGGTCAGCGTCGTGTGCCGTTACGATGCTCCGGGCAACTACGTAGGCGTACGTCCGTACTGCACGGCGCAGTACCCCGATGACTGTGCGCTTCCAGTCGAACTGCTGACCTTCGGCGTCGAGTAGGGTTGTCCATCAACCCTTTGATCTGAGGGCGAGCGGGGGATTTCAGCGTTCGAAGGGCAGCCCTTCGAACCAGCACATCACCATCCGCCCGACCCACGACGCAACTGCGGGACGGCGCAGCATCAGGTGGTCTGCACCGGGAATCGCGATCAAGCTCTTGGGTTGCATCGCCGCCGCGAAGATCTCTTCGCCATTGGCAGCTGGTACGATCTCGTCAGCGGTTGAGACTGCCACGAGCAGCGGTCTGTCGAGTCCCGCCGCAGCCTGAAGCACAGAGTGATTGCCAAGATCTGCTACCAGGTCACTGCCGACCCGCGTCCGCTGCCCCAGGAGAGTGACCCCGGTTTTTCTATCCGGCTGTTCGAGCTCGGGGGCGATCCGCAGCAGAGTGCGCCGCAGGTGACCGAGATTGGAGGGAGCGTTGACCACGACAACCCCCTTCACCCCTTCGAGGCGCGGAGCACCAACCAACGCGACAGCTCCGCCGAGGCTGATGCCGAGAGCGAGCGACGGCGCTCCGTGCGAGGTCTCGAGGTATCGGGCGGCCGCCTTGAGGTCCTCGACCTGGGTCACGAATGTGGTAGCCGCGAAATCGCCGTCGCTGTCACCAATACCGGTTACGTCGTAGCGCAGCACCCCAACCCCTCGCTCGGCCAGCGCTTTGCTGATCCGGACGATGGCTTTCGCGTCCTTGCGGCAGGTGAAGCACGGCGCAAAAACCGCGTAAGCCGCAGGTGTGCCTTCGGGCAGGTCGAGCTGACCACCGAGGTCGGCCCCTGCGCCGCCTAAAAACCGCACCCGTTGCGAGGTCACAGGCCGCTGTTGCATATTCATCGGTCATCCTTTTCTGGAGAATGTGAACCGGTCATGGACGACGGATCGAGAGCAGCATCGAGCTGCTCGGACGTCATATCCAGCTCCTGGGCAGCAACCTCTCGAACGGTCTTGCCGCACGACGCCGCTTGCTTGGCAATCTCGGCCGCGCGATCGTAGCCGACGAGTGGGACCAGTCCGGTCACGATGGCGAGCCCTCGTTCGACGGCCTCAGGGCCTTTCCCGGTGGCGGTGATGCCATGCACGCACCGACTGGCGAAGTTGTCTGCCGCCCGCCCGAGCAGCTCTACGGATTCGACCAGGTTCCTGCCGGCGAGCGGCAACATGGTATTCAGCTCAAAGAACCCCCACTGGCCGGCCTGAACCACCGCCAGGTCGTTGGCTACCACCTGAGCGCACACCTGGATGAGCGACTCCGCGATCACGGGGTTGACCTTGCCCGGCATGATCGAGCTTCCCGGCTGCACCTCGGGAAGAACGAGCTCGCCCAATCCCGCACGGGGGCCGCTCGCCAACAACCGGATGTCATTGGCGATCTTGTGCAAACTGACAGCCACCGTGCGGATCGCCCCCGAGGCGGCAACGATGCCATCGATCGCCGCCTGAGCCTGGAAATGGTTGTCCGATTCGCGCAGGGATAAACCCAGATCGTCATTGATGAGCCTGAGCACGCGGCCCGCGAATCTGGGATCGGTATTGAGCCCGGTCCCGACGGCAGTGCCACCGAGCGCGACCTCGGCGAGTTCCCGGCAAGCGTATTCGATGCGTCGAGCGCCGCGTTCGACCTGTCCGGCATATCCGAGAAATTCCTGACCCAAACGGATGGGGGTTGCATCTTGCAGATGTGTGCGACCGGTCTTGACGACGTCCCAGAGCAGTTCGGACTGGCGTCTGAGTTCACGGCGCAGACGCTCAATCCCAGGCTCGAGAATCTCTCGAATCGCCAGCATCGCAGCCACGTGGATAGCGGTCGGGATCACATCGTTCGAAGACTGCCCGCAGTTGACGTGATCGTTCGGGTGAACGGTTTCGCGGTCACCTCTGGCCGAACCCAGGAGCTCCGCTGCCCGGTTGGCGATCACCTCGTTGGCATTCATATTCGACGACGTGCCCGAACCCGTCTGGAAGATGTCGACCACAAACTCGTCGTCGAACCTGCCCTCTGCCACCTCTCTGGCGGCGTGCTCGATCGCCTGCGCCAGGTGCGGCTCGAGCAGACCCAGCTCGCCGTTGCTTCGGGCCGCTGCCCATTTGACGAGCCCCAGGGCACGGATCATACGCCGCGGTATTCCACGGCCGCTGATGGGGAAGTTCTCCACCGCACGCATGGTCGACGCGCCGTAATAAGCATGCGCTGGAATGCGCACCTCGCCCATTGAATCGCGCTCAGTCCGAAAGGCGTTCGAGTTCATGGTCTCCCCCTCTGCTCCTATCCACTCCGCAGGTAACGCATCGCCACCCCGCATCGTCGTTCTACCGTCGATGCTACCACCGGGTCCGCAGGGAATCCGACACCCACATTTCGCGTTGTCCGATGTGTGAACGAGAAGACGGATCAAAACGATGCCAGTCCGGCGCCTGGCGAAACGGGCAACGAGCCTGTCGCCGACAATAGCGACCAGGAAATTCACGACAACGAAGGTACGCTGTCTCTGGCCCTCGGCGGCGACAGCACCCCACGCGCTCCGACTCCGCCCATCCCCTCCTCCATCGGCGAGTACCGCATTCTGGGTGTGCTCGGTGAGGGAGGCATGGGCGTCGTCTACGAAGCGGAGCAGCGCAACCCCTCCCGCCGGGTCGCACTCAAGGTCATGCGACAGGGCCACACCGTCGACGAGGTCCACACCAGGCTGTTCCAACGAGAAGCCGAGACCCTCGGACGCCTGAAACACCCCAACATCGGCGCCATCTACGAATCCGGACACACCGATGACGGTCACGATTTCTTCGCGATGGAGCTTGTCCGCGGGCAGACTCTCGACGCCTGGGTCAGCAGCCGCCCGACGCCAATCACAACCACCGAGCTCAAGCTCCGCCTGCGGGTCTTCTGCGCCATCGCCGACGGCGTGCACTACGCCCACCAGCGCGGTGTCATCCATCGCGACCTCAAGCCGTCGAACATCATCGTCAAGGACGCCACCGAGTCGTTCACGGCGAGCCGATCGGGTTCGGCCGTTCCGTTGGTGAAGATCCTCGATTTCGGGCTCGCCCGAATCACCGACCAGGACATCGGGGAGGAGGTCAGGACTCAGTTCGGAATGCTCAAAGGAACCGTGCCCTACATGAGCCCCGAGCAGGCGATGGGCCACCCCGATGAGATCGACGTTCGCACAGACGTCTACGCGCTGGGCGTCATCCTCTACGAGATGTTGGCCGGCAAACGTCCCTACGACACGGCGAGCGCCGCCCTGATCGAGGCGTTGCGGGTGGTGTGCGAGGAGGCGCCACGGCCGCTCAGCGAAAGCTGGCAGGGGGTGCGAAAGCTCGACGCTGACATCGAGACCATCGTCGGCAAAGCCCTCGAAAAGGAGCCACCGAGGCGATACGGTTCGGTGCAGGCGATGTCGGACGACATCGACCGCTACCTGGGCTCACAGCCGATTGGAGCGCGACCGCCGAGCGCCCTTTATCAGCTGCGCAAGTTCACCGGCCGCAACCGAGCCCTGGTCGGGGCAGCATCGGCCGCCGTCGTTCTGCTGGCTGCTTTCGCCTTCACCGTCACACTCCAGGCACGCCGCATCAAAGGCGAGGCGGAGCGCGCCAATCGTGAGGCAACCCGTGCCCGAGAGGTTTCCGAGTTCATGATCGGGCTCTTCGATCGATCGGACCCGACCCTCGCTCGGGGAGAAAACCTGAGCGCTCGTCAGGTGCTGGATGCGGGAGCGAGCCGCATCGCGGAGCTTGCCGACCAGCCCCTCACCCAGGCCGCCTTCATGGAGACGATCGGACGCGTCTATACCGTGCTCGGCGCGTTCGACACCGCCGAACCCTTGCTCGAGCAGGCAGTGGACATTCGAGACCATAGCGCCACCGAAGACGAGCTCGCTCTCGCCGGCGGGCTGCACCATCTCGCGACCTTTCACGATGCCGCTGGACAGTACGACCAGGCGGAGGAGCCCATTCAAAGGGCCGTCGAGATTCGCGAACGCCTGCTCGGTGAGCACCCGGAGCTCGCCAACAGCCTGAATACGCTTGGCAACGTACTGTGGCATCAGGACCGCCTCGAGGAGGCCGAAGTGATCCACCGCAGGGCGCTCGCCATCAGGGAGCAAGCTGTCGATGTTGGTGACCCGTCGATCGCCCAGAGCCTGCACAACCTGGGTGCTCTGCGGTACTTCGCCGGGGACTACGAAGAAGCCGAGCACCTCTACCGCCGTTCGATCACCATCGAAGAAGCCGCACACGGGCCCGACGACTGGAACCTGGCGACCAGCTTGCACACGCTCTCCATCGTCTATCAGGACCAGGACCGTTTCGACGACGCGTTGGCGCTTCAGAAACGGGCCCTCTCCATCAGAGAGAAGGTCCTCGGCCCTGACCACCCACACGTCGCCCTGAGCCTGACGACCATGGGCAACATCTATCGAGGGCTCGAACGCCCAGCTGCTGCCGAACCCCTGATCCGCCGAGCCGTGCGCATCGCGGAGTCGGCGTGGGGGCCGAACCACGGCGAGGTGTTCTGGATGCGAAGAAGCCTTGTCCGCACCCTCATCGACCTCGAGCGTTTTGAAGAGGCCGAGGCGGAGGTTCTCGATCTCTCAGCAACGATCGAGAGGACATCCGACATCGGCAGCCTACCCCCGATCCTCGAGATCCTCGGTGATCTTCGCGCCCGTGAGGGCCGTTTCGACGAGGCTGAGGCCTCCTACCGTCGATCCATCGCACTACTCAAAGAGGAGGCGCCGGACAGTCCGTACGTCGGACTCGCCACCGCTGGGCTGGCACGCGTGCAAAGGGATGCCGGCCGACCGGCCGAAGCCATACTTTCTTACCAAGAGGCCATTCGACTCATGGAGGCCGACTGGGGCACCGAAGATCCCGACCTCCGCCGTGCGCACGCCGAGCTCGAGGGGCTCACGAAAAGACCTTCTTGATCTGTTCCAGAAAAGCCGTGCCCCACCTGGTGGTCGGCTCGATGACACCGCCTTCGAACCACTCGTTCCAGGCGTTGATCATGACAATGGGGAACGCAACGGGGTCTCCTTCAACGAATGCTTTGACCGCGCGCAGCTCACGTTCAAAGAGTTCGGGGGTGATGTGGGTCGTCACCAGGCAGCGGTACTTGTTCCAACTCACGGGGGTCTTGTCGGTGCCAGTACCGACGACCGGAATGAACTTTGTTCCCGGGGACCTCCCGGCGAGCCGTTCAGTATGTTGCGGCCACAACCGGGTATATGCGTCGACGTAATCTGCGAATCGCATCGACGGCGGTTGTGCGGCCAAGTTCCGGGGGACGCCCGCATCTTTCATTGAATACCCGGGCAGCTCCGTGTGGAGCGAGAATCTCGTAAAGGACTCGAATCCAAGACTTCCGAAGTCCCTCCTGGGCATGGATCCGCCGATGGCGACCCAGTGCACGCCGTCGAATCCTCTGCCTCGAGCTCGTCTCTCGGCGCCGTCCATCAATCGCCTGAGTCCTGATTCACCGTGGCCGAACAACGTGATGAGCTTGTACGGCGTAAAGAAGATGACCGGCCTGTTGT
>CAZCEX010000268.1:0-6300 GCA_964497785.1 uncultured Thermoanaerobaculia bacterium
GAGGGGTTGAATACCGAGAGATCGCTGGCCCACCGCGTACCCTGGGCCCCTGGTGCATCTGCGACGCCACCGACGACCAGCCGGTGCACGACATCCCATATTCCCGTCTGGTAGATTTCGACCGACTCCTCACCGACCGTGATCGTCCCCAAACGATCTGCGTTGCCGCCGTTGCGGCCAACTGTGAACTCGACCTCACCCGCTCCGCGACCGGCGCCCCCCGCTGTGATGTCGATCCATGACGCCTGGGTCCCGGCAGCCCACTCGCAGCTCTCGTCGGCAACCACCGTGACCTGTCCGGCCCCTCCCTCATTGGTGAAACGGGAGGACGACACAGCCAGTGACACCTCACAGCCGGTCCCTGCCTGGGTGACGATGAACTCGAACCCGGCGATGCTGATGGAACCCCGGCGGCTCCCGAGCTCTGGGTTGGCCTCGGCCGAGAAAATCACGATGCCGCTGCCGACCCGCGAGTCCGGTGCGACCATCAACCAGGCCACTCGTGACGACGCCGACCAGAAACAACCCGAATCCGTCGTCACCTGGATCGTGCCACCAGTCTGACCGGCGCCGAGGTCCGCCGACATGGGTGCGATCGAGAAGGAGCAGTCTGCATCTGGCTCGAGTCCGACGCTGAGACGTCCCCAGCCATAATCGATGTCCTGACCCCCTGGGCCCTTGTCGATGGCTCGGTCCTCGACGGCCGTGCGTACGGCGGCCTGACCCCACTGCGGATAGGCCCCGCGTATCAAAGCCGCCGCGCCCGCCACATGCGGCGCTGCCGCCGAGGTTCCGAAAAAGCTCCCGGAGGTCACGGTCTGCACACCGTCGTAGCCGGTGACGTCGGGCTTCATCACCCCACCGTTTATCGTCCCTCCCGGGCCGTTGCTCGGACCCGCGGAACTGTAGCTGCGAACCGAGTACGGCGACGCGGCAGGGGCAGCGGCCGCTGCGAGCACATCGAGGGAGTCGGCGGGCAGCATCAATGACCCTTGCTCGACCACGATCTGCAAGCTCCGGTCGCCGTCGAAGACCTCGAGATCATTGAGCCCTGAAACGCTCTTGCGGCGAATTCCGATTCCGTAACGGCCCGGGTCACGGACGGTGAAATGCAGATCTTCCACCGGTCTCTGATTGGACCCGCCGGACTGTGGACGATCGGCCGAGTCCACTTCGAACCGCGCATCACCTTCGAGCCGAAAGAGGTGCAGACTGTAGTCTTGCGTCGGATGGCCCCAGTCGTTCCAGACAATGTGGGTTGCTATCGTTTCTCCCGCGTCCAGTGCGCCTTCGAAGGCGTTGATCTGCTCACCCGGCGCAAACTCGACCCAACCGTCTCTATTGCTGTCGAGCGTCGGTCCTTGCCAGTGCCCCTGCCGGGAGTTGCCCGCGGAGACCGAAAAGATGACGTCATCGTCCTCGACGGCACGGTGAATGACGCTCTGGAGCGAGCCTGATCCGTCCCCCGGGCTGATATTGAAGAAACCGACCGACATCGTCATCACCTCGACCCCGCTCGACTGCAGCCAGCGAATTGCATTCTCGATGTCGATGTTCGTCGAGACCAGAGCGAGGTAGAGTTCGACTCCCGGGGCGAGGTCGTAGACGATCTCGGCGCAGGCCGTACCATGGTCGCCACTGTTCGCCGCACCGCCGAACGAACGAAAGGTCACCCTGTGAGACGGAGGCAGGTCACGCCCCATCAAGCTGGCGTAGCTCTCGAAACCACCGTCGATCACCCCGACGCGGACTCCAGCGCCGGTGAATCCCGCGTCGTGCCAGGCAACGGCCGCCGCTGCCACGACCCCTTCGGACGTCGCATCACCGGCCTTTGTTTGCTGGTCGCTGGTGTGCTCGGGTCGCGGGATGACGACGTAGTCGGGACGCCCCACCCGATCGACCCCTTTCTGGTCCACGAGGTCCAAAAGAGCCGCCACCGGCACCCAGGCCTGAACCCGCTCACCGGCCATCACGACGTGCTGACCGCCGTGGTCTTCGATCCATGCTGCCGTGATCTCCGGGGTGGTGGTATCCACTAAGACCTGGAGTCTGCCTGGGCGCACCCTGTAACCTCTTGCAGCCGCCAAACGCAGAGAATTGGATCCGCCCTCGAGAGCCGCTGCGAGGTGAGCTTCAAGGACCCCTGCCGCGCTGGGTATTTCTTCCGACCGAGGCCCGAGGTCGACCGCAGCGACCGGCAGAACAATCAGGCCTATCACCACCGTGGTACCGAAAGCCATGGACTTTTTGCAGATCTTTGTCAACGAAAGCATGTGTTTCTCCCGCGGCCCTGGCAACAGAGCCCATCACAGACTATAGCTATTGGCCGGCAAATGGCGTGACCTCGGTGGTCCCTCGGTGGCGCCCGGTGAGATCGGTGGTATGTTCACGCCGTGCTGACGAAACTCGCCGCGATGCGGCGGCCCCTGAAGGTGCTTGCCGTCGTCCTCGCCAACATCGTATTGGTTGTCGTACTGCTGGAGGTGGGTCTCCGGCTGCTCAAGCCGCGGCACCATGGGCTGCAAGCCATGCTCTACAAGACCACGCTGCAAACCGACTACAGTCGAGCCGACTCACTGCAAAACCTGATGGAAAAGAGCATCATCGGTTACCGCCCCCACGAGCAGGTCGGCGGGTTTGTCCTCAACTCCCGCGGGTTTCGAACACGGGAGTACGATGAAATCAAAGGAAGCAACGTATCCCGCGTCCTCGCCCTCGGCGACTCCTTCACCTACGGCGGCGTGCCGACTGCCGAATATTGGACGAACGTGCTCGAAACGGGCCTCGCAGACTGCCGGGCTGAGAACGTCGAAGTCCTGAGGTTGGGCGTCCCGGCAACCGGCCCACCTTTCCAGCTTCGCCTGTGGCAGATCGAAGGTGCTCGTCTCGACGCGGATCTTGTCGTCCTGGGCTTTTTCGTCGGCAACGATTTTTTTGATGAGCAGGGACGTCTGCCTGGCTGGCGGGGCTGGTTGGACCAGCTCTCGACCGTCAGCTACACCATGCTCGCCGCACGCAACCTGAGCCGACTTCCGGGATTTAATCCTTCACCCGACACCAACCTCTCGACCGGTCCGACCTCTGCCCAGCAATCGGCCGGAGGTTTCGAGCTGCCGGGCGCCGAAGAGCGTTACCGGAACAGGGGGCCACGATTCACCCGCCGCCGGTACCTTCGCATCGAGGCCGACCGGATGTCGCTGTGCCTGAAGAATAACCAGTGGAAGCTCGGATTCCGATTCGACCGCGTCAAACGTTTCCTCCATCAAATGCATACCGAGGTCAAAGCAACCGGGGCACGCTTCGTGATCTTGATCATGCCCGACGAGTATCAAGTCAATGACCCGCTCATGCTGGCCGTCGCCAAGTTCGCCGGACGTTCAAAAGAAGACTACGACATCACCGCACCCCAACGGCGGCTCACCGCTTTCTGCTCCGATCGTGGCATCGACTGTCTGGACCTTCTGCCGGCCTTCCGCCGGGAGGCGCAGGACCGGCGCCTCTACCTCCAGCGTGACACCCACTGGAATCGGGCGGGCAACCGGCTGGCTGCGCGAGAGCTCACGGCCTTTCTGTGCGAATCAGAACGATCTCCAGGCCAGTTGAATGAACTTGACGAAACTTGAGAATCCTTGGTTGAACTTGCGCTTTCGAGGTCAACAATGAAGGTGTGGTCAGCGTTTAATAGGTGACACAGGCGGCAGGATCCACCCGCCGCCCGCCACAAGGAGGCTCGACATGACCGCACGCAAGATGACAACAATCGTACTCACCCTCACGCTGGTCGCGGTGGGATCCATTGCCATAGCCCAGGGCCGTCATGGTGGCCAAGGCGGGGGCGCCGGTGACGACGCCGGGGATGGCCCCGGCGGACTCTTCGCTCACGGCAGGGGCCATGGCGGCTTTGGGCAAGGCATGCTGCTCGGCCGTCTGGCCGACAAGCTCGACCTCAGCGATGAGCAGCGTCTGGAGATCGCGGCGATCTACGAGGCGTGCCGCGAGGGGGCCAGCGATCTGCGCGACCAGCTGCAAACAGCCCGGGACGAGCACGCAGCCAACCACGAACTGGGAGTCTTCGACGAAACCGAGGCGCGGGCCTTTGCCGAAACGATAACCGGCATCCAGGCTGAGCTCATGATCGACCACATGCGCGCCAACTCCGAGGCCTTCAACGTGCTGACGCCGGAGCAACAGGACGAACTGCGGGATCTACTCGACAACTTCAGCGATTTCTTCGGACCCCGCCACAAGGGTCGGCACGGCACTGGCCGCGGATAAGAGACCGTCGAATTGAAAAAACGGCCGCCTTCCGGCGGCCGTTTTCTGTTGGTCAAACAATTGTCCCTACTCGACCACAATCTTCAACGGCGACAATGCTCGGCTGGCGGCATCGACCGCATCCTCAAAAGTGCTCTCGGTCCCGATCCGGTGGCTCGTGAAGAGATCGCTGAGAACCAGGCGGGTTTCTTTTCGGTTCGCATCGATTTCGACGAGGTCGTCGTCGACGTGGCTGTGGGCCTCGGCCATGACTCTCGCGGCCGCCTCCTCGAACGGCGCCATCGGTGCAACCGTGCTCTCGAGGTGATTTCTCAGGACCTGCTCCACATCGCCTCGCAGAATCTCCTCGATCCGGGCCCCGAGGCGTTCCATTTCCTCGTGGATCGGTTCCATCTCCAGGTGGATGCCCTCGACCTGCTCATGCAAGGGCTCGAGCGATTCGTGAATGCGCTCGAGTGCTTCTCTCGAGGGCTCGGCGATGACGTGGACCTGCTCCATCTCGAGATGGAGATGCTCCATTTCTTCGTGTACGACCTCGAGCTCCGCCAGGAACGGTTCGAACTCGATGTGGAGATCCTCCATAGATTCCATGTGTTTTTCGACCTGCTCGTGGACCTGTTGTTCGATTTCCTCGAGAGTGCCGTCTTCGATGTGCAAACGGACCTCAGCGATCTGCTCACTCATTGCCTCGATCTGCTCTCGCAGCGGCGCCATTTCAATAGAGATCTCGGAAATCCGCTCGAGGTAGGGTTCCATTCTGAGTTCGATCTCGGCGATCGCCTCCTCGTTGATCTCGATGTTGATCTCATCGATCATTTCAAGCTGAGGTTCAATGTTGATCTCGAAGGCCTCGATTCTTTCGAGGAAAGGCTCGAGGCGTGCCTCCGTCGCCTGCATCTGATCCATGATCTCCTTGAGCTCCTTGCCTGAGGAACTCGGTGTCGCCTCGGTCGGGTATACGGCGGCCAAAGCCGGCACCATGGCAGCAACCAGAAAAGCGGTAGGGAGCAGGACGGCGAGGCGGGTCTTGCGGTGGGTGGATCTTGAGAGCATGGTCATGATTCGTTCCTCCAGTTGGTTTCGTTTCGCCATCTGCAAACCCACGACGGCGGGGACCGGACCGTTGCAGGCGCCCCGTGCAATCCCGAGCAGGTGGTTGGCATAGCTGCTGGCTCTCGTTCCTGTGGCCAGCAACTCCTCGTCGCAGGCAAGCTCCTGCTCGAGTTCGAGGCGCCGCACGGCCCACCAGGCCAAGGGATTGACCCAGTACAGGGCAAGGGCAAAGCGCGCAACGATCCGCGCGGGCCAGTCGAAACGAGCGATATGGATCAGCTCGTGCAGGAGTACGGCCTCCCGGCGTTCGGTCAACCACTGCTCACTATGCTCCGGGATGATGACAACAGGGCGAAAAAAACCCGCGGTCGCTGGCATCTCGATCTGATCGCTGACGAGCATTCGAAAAGGTCGTTTCAATCCGATGCGAGCAGCGCAGTGATCAGCAAGCGCCAGCCATCGGCGGTCCCTGACCGGCCGGGCACGGCGAGTCGTTTGCGCCATGCGGAGCAGGTCCAGTCCGTAGCGACCGAATACCAGCACTACACCGGCGGCCCACACGACGACCAGCACCATCGGCCACCGACGCTCTCTTTCAGTCCGGGTTTCGACGATTTCTCGGAGGCCCCCGGCACCAACCCCCACCTCAGAGACCTGATGCCACGATTGTGGGAGCACCCGATTTCCGTCAACGGTATGTGTCGCAGCCGGTTCGACGGGTTCAAACTCGAACGGCAACGGGAGGGGCAAGGCCGGAATGAACGGCGCCGCGAGCGGGACCATCACGGACCCAGCCAAGGCAGTGGCCCAGACAACCGCGCGCAAACGGGCCGACTGCCGTCGCAATAGTCCCCCAACTGCTGCCGCCACGGCCAACAGCACGAGGCCCTTGACGGCGCCGAGGGCCAGGACAATCAACATGTCCATCATCGTCCCTCCTTGCGAGCATCGTCGATCATGGCGGCGAGGCGC
>CAZCEX010000269.1:0-6299 GCA_964497785.1 uncultured Thermoanaerobaculia bacterium
TGTGGATGACGGTGCGGATGTCGGCCTTGTCGACCCCCATGCCGAAGGCAATGGTGGCGCAGACGATGTCGAGTTCGCCGCCGATGAATGCCTCCTGTACCTGATCGCGGGTCCGCGAAGGCAGGCCGGCGTGGTAGGCGGCAGCTTTGCCCGTGCCGCCGAGCGAGGCGGCCAGCTCCTCGGTCTCGCGTCGGCTCGGGCAGTAGACGAGGGCCGGTCGGCGATCGGCTTCAGCCAGGACCGCCAGCACCATGTCGCGCCGCGACGAAGGCGGCGCCTCGACGCACTCGATGGCGAGGTTCGTACGCCGGAAGCCGCGGATGAAACGCCGCGCCCCGGGGATGCCGAGGCGATCGACGATGTCACGTTGTACGCGTGGCGTGGCGGTTGCTGTGAGAGCGACGATCGGAGTCGTCGACGGGCGATCGAGGCGTTCACCGACGAGCCGGTAATCGGGCCGAAAGTCGTGCCCCCAGTGGGAGATGCAGTGGGCCTCGTCGACGGCGACCAGGTCGGGCGGGTGATCGCGCATGAGGCGTACGAAGCCGGGCACGGCAAGGCGTTCAGGGGCGACGAAGAGGAAATCGAGCCGGCCCTCTCGCCAGGCGGTGCCGGCGGCGATGGCCCCGTCGCGGTCGCGGCCCGAGTGCAGACGATCGGCGGCGGCGCCGAAGGCGCGCAGTTTGGCCACCTGATCTTCCATGAGGGCAATGAGCGGCGAGATGATCAGCGTTCTTCCGGCGCGGGCGAGACCGGGCAGCTGGTAACACAGGCTCTTGCCGGCGCCGGTCGGCATGACGAGCAGCAGGTCCTCACCGCCGATTGCGGCTCGGCACACCTCTTCCTGGTGGGGACGAAAAACCGAAAAACCGAAGGTCTCGCGCAGCAGGTTCTCGAGGCCGTCAGGCCCGACCGGCTGGCGTCGGGACCGGTTGGGAAGCCCGGTCGTGGCAGCGGCCCGCGCCTGCGCAGGGGGCGCCTCGTGCGGTTCGAACTCCTCGAGGCCTTCGAGTGGAGGCGGCGGCAGCGGTCCGTTCGGCACCTACTGCCCCTGGACGAATGGGTTCGACAGCTTCTCTCGCCCGATCGTCGTATTGGGGCCGTGGCCGCAGATGACGCGGGTGTCTTCGGGAAGATTGTAGAGCTGTTCGCGGATGGACTGTTCGAGCACGGGGAAGGACCCTCCCCACAGGTCGGTGCGGCCGATCGACCCGGCGAAGAGTACGTCGCCGACGATGACGAGGGGTTCGGGCGCCCCGCTGACGACAAAGCACACACTGCCCGGCGAGTGACCCGGCGTGTGGCGCACCTCGAGTTCGAGCTCACCGAGGGCCAGCCTCTGGCCGTGCTCGAGCCACAGGGTGGGTTCGGGCGGGGTCTCGGCGCCGAGACCGAACATCGCGCCTTGAGTCGCCAGGTTGAAGTAGAGCTCTTTTTCGTCGCGGTGCAGGCCGACGGGTACCTCGTCGTCGAGAAGGCCGCACAGATCGGCGGTCCCACCGGCGTGGTCGAGGTGGCCGTGGGTGTGCAGGATCATGGCCGGCTGGAGTCCTGATTTTTCGATGCGCTCGACGATCAGCGGAGCGTCGGCGCCGGGGTCGATGACCGCGAGGGCGCCGGCATCCTCGTCACCGATCAAGACGCAATTGGCCTGGATGGGCCCGGTCGGAAATACGTCAATGAACATCAGCTCTCCCGTGCTGGGTCTCAGGACCCGAAGATTCGATTAACGAGCAGGCCGAGCAGGTTGCGCAGGCGATCGGCCGCTTCGCGGCCCGCCTCGAGCACCTCCTCGTGGCTGAGGGGCCCGTCCGACAGCCCTGCGGCCGGGTTGGAGGCGAGTGATAAGACGAGCACCTTCAGGCCCATGTGGCGGGCAGCCAGAACCTCTGGAATCGTCGACATGCCCACCACCGTGCCGCCGAGCGCGCGGAGCATGCGGACCTCTGCCGGAGTCTCAAAGGACGGCCCGAGAACGCCGGCGTAAATCCCCTCGGAGACCTCGAAGTCGGAGGCGGTGGCGCATTCGCGGGCGAGCTCACGAAGCCCAGGGTCGTAGGCCGTCGTCATGTCGGGGAACTGTGGCCCCATCGTGCGGCCCCACTCGCCGACCAGGGGGTTGGCGCCCATGAAGTTGAGGTGATCGCCGATGACGACCAACGACCCGGGTGGGGTCTTCGGGTCGAGGGCGCCGGTGGCGTTGGTGGCGAGCATCATTTCGGCGCCAAGCAGCGCTGCAAGGCGTACCGGCGCCACCACCTCGGCCGCCGAATAGCCTTGATAGAGGTGGAATCGCCCGTTCATCAGCAGCAGGGTCTCGTCGCCGCGGCGCCACAGGGTCAAGGTGTGGTCGTGTCCTTCGAGCGCATGCATCGGGAATGGCATGATGTCGGCCATCGAGATGGTCTCGGCTGCCTGCCATCCTGGGACGGCGAGCCTGAGGCCTGAACCGGCCACCATCAGGGCGCGAACCCGGCCCGGATTGTAGTTTCTGCGGAAGTCTTCGGCGAGCTGTTTGAGCGACGTCGGAGTCAATGTGACAGTCATGGGGCGAGATTAGCATGACGAACCCGGTGTGGTCGGCTTCGGGTGGTGGGGTTGGGTAGAGGCAGAGCCAGGGGCAGGGACGGCGGCAGCAATCAGATTCAGGTGCAGCGACCGTGACCGTCATCGCCATCGCCACCATCACCGACACGGATCCGGCCGCCGCCACGGCTCGCCAGGGCGTCGGTCCCTCCACGAGCCGCGCCCCGCCGCCGATCCAAGGCCGCAGCCAGAGGCAGGGCGCCGAGCACTACGATCGGCATCAGGAAGCGGTTGCCCCAGTGCGATGTGACCCACTGGGCGTAGGTCGAGTAGAAGAGAAAGACCGTGAGTGCGGTGATCCCGACGTAGGCCGCCCAGCGCCGGTCTCGCAGCCACAGGAGCGGCAGCAGAATGTAAGAAACGACTGTGATGGGGCTCGTCGGCAAAAGCCCTTTGCCAGGCCGGATGAGTTGGTCGCGAGCGCCCCGCCACAGGGGTTCTGTGAAGTCCTCTCGATTCGAGTGCAACTCGATGCCTGCTGGCGTGAAGTGAACGATGCGGTCGTAGGGCGTGACCAGAGGGTTGCCGAAGAGGTGTTGGTTGAGGCCCAACCAGAGCACAACAGGCAGCAGCCCTCCAAGGGCGAGGGCGGGCATCGTCCGCCGCCAGGGACGACCGATGAGCAGCGGCAGGGCGAGAGCCGCCAGTGCGAAAGACGGCTTGGCGGTCACCGCCAGGCCGAGCAGCAGGCCGGCAAGAATGTGGCGCCCCTGATTCAATGCCCTACACCCTTCTGGAGGAAGGGCCACAAGGGCGGCCAAGAGCAGCACGGCTGTGAAGACGTCGGGGGAGTAGTTCCAGGCGAAGTGCGGGATGAAGGACAGGGTCGCCGTCAGGCAGACTGCGGCCGTTGCCGGCCATGCGCCGGCGATGCGGTGGGCAAGCATGAACATGAGGGAGCACAGGAGTCCGAGCTGGATCACATTAAAAATGAGGGCGCCCTGGTCCCCCCAAAGGAGCAGCAGGGGTACGGTTGCGAGCGGCATCCACAGCGGGTGTTTGGGCACGAATCGGCCCTGTTGGTCGAGTGCGATGTTGGTATTGTGGGCCCGCCACGGCTGCCAGAGTTGGTTTTCGAGATCGAGGTCACGATCTTCGGCGATCGTGCGGGCGGCGGCGACGTAGTACGGGCAGTCCCCACGCAAAAACGGTTTGCCGTCATAGCCGCTGCCGATGACGATGAGAAAGACCACGGTGGGAATCACCACCGCAATCAGATACGCAAGAGCCTCCCGTCTCCAGGTCAAAAGATCAGTATGCCGGGATAGAGGTGGCCGCCATCGGAATCGGGAAGAGGCTGCCGAATGGGACCACACCGATTTCGATCTCAGGCTGAAGCAGGGAGTTGACCTTGACCCCTCGGGCCGAGATGGAAAACAAGTTGTCTTCGATGAAAACGCTGCGTCGAACGAGGGCTGTCCACGGGTAGTCGCTCGGGTCGATCGGCGGCATATCGCTGTGATCGACCGTGCCGAGCTCTAACAGACCGTCCTCGATGTCGGCGGCGAGCACCATGAGTCCAGCGGTCCAACCCTGCCCCCACGAGCCCTGAACGGAGGGGAAAGCGAGCACTCCGCGGTGAAAGGTAAAAGCGTGGTGGTCGCCAAGGGCTTCCGACCAGCTCCATCCATCCTCGGGGTTGTCGACGGCCCATTCATGGAGCAGACTGGGGGCCTCGAGATCTGTGACGTCGAATATCTTCACAGCCAGGCCGGTGAGCCGGCCTTCCTCGTCGCCGTCCATACCGACCGCCAACAGGTGGTTTTGATCCATCGGGTGGAGGTAGGCGGAGTAGCCGGGGATCTCGAGCTCGCCGACCACCCGGGGGTCGGTCGGGTCCGACAGGTCGAGGGTGAACAGCGGGTCGATCCTCTCGAAGGTGATCAGGTAGCCGCGGTCGCCGAGAAACCGCGTCGCGTAAAGATCTTCATCCGGAGAGATTCCCGAGACCTGGCCGACCTGGGCGAGCAGGCCGTTGCCGTCGTCTTCGAGCACGGTGACGGTGCTGCCGGTTTCGCCCTGGTTGCCCCACCACCAAAATCCGGGGTCGGTTGCGACGCGCAGGTAACCATCGTGCTCACCCATCGCGAACTGGTCGTAGAGTTGTCCGGGGACCGTGCCGGAGGCTTCGTATTGCACCGGGTCGGTGCCGTCGGGGTCGAGTGCGAACTTGTGGATCCCGGTATCACGGTCGCCGACAGGGAAGGCGAAAGGCAACGACCACCACCACGAGGAGCTCTGGGCGACGTAGAGGTTGCGGCTCGATGCGTAGATCGTCCACCCGGAGGTCAGGATGCCCGTCGCGCTGATTTCTGTAGTGAGAACATCGGCTGCGCCGAGGTCGATGTGGACAACCGAAAGAACCGAGTAATCGTCGCGCACCGATGGGCTGAAGAGCTGGTTGCATTGCAACAGGTTCTCGCTGCCGGACGACCCTGATGCCGAGTCGATGACGAGCGGTAGCAGCTCGTCGAGGTGCATGTCGGCGACGATGTCGGCCACGAGCGGGGTCAGGATCGTGCGTGCGAGCTCGATGGCCTGCTCCAGCTCCTCATCGGAGTACTCGGGGTCGTTCGGGGGCAGGCCGAGGTCATCCCGCCAGCCGAGCTCCCAAACCTCTGACGGAGGCTGCACCCAGGTGCGGAGCACGAGGTAGACATGACCGTCGATCATTCTGGCGCCGAGCAGGTACCCCTCGAACTCGACTGTGCGCACGCGCTGCGGGTGGCTGCGGTCGCCGACGTCGACCAGCTCGAGACGGGTGCCCCCTCTGAGCTGACCCGGCTGGTTGGATTGGTTCCAGAAAGTAGAGATCACGGCCAGCCTGTCACCGAAGAGGAAGAGTCCGGGTTGATAGCCGTCGATCAGCAGCTCGGAGGCAAGGCGGGTATTCTCGGCAGGCCACGAATCGAGAATCTTGACCGCCTGTTCGCTGGCCACGAAAAGATGGGTGCCGTCGGTCTTGACGATGTCTATCTCGTCGACGCCGTCTTCCTGGTTGTTCGTCGTCGAGTAGTCCGACGGTCCGTCGCCTTCTCCGCCAGGGCCTGACCAGGGCAGGTCCATCCACATGCCGTAGAGGTTTGAGAGTAGACTGTCGACGAGGGCGTCCGTGACGTAGCCACGCAGATGCTCGCAGTCATCGATCTTGTTGAGGGCGGCGGGAACGTAGACGGTTGAAGCCGAACGGCCATCTGCTTCGCGTGGCTGGGTGGCGGAAGCGCCGCTCGACACCAGGATCGCGATTGTGACAAAAAGGACGACGCAGACTGGTCCGGGCCAGATTCGCTGTGTGATGTGGCTCATGATCTTGCTCCTACCCCTAATGTCGTTCTTCGCGCGCTCTAGGTCAAGGGCGGACTCCCGGCCGAGGGGGTTCGAGAGGAGGCTGCTGTGTCCGTGGTCATCATCATGCCTGATCGTGAGGCCGACGCGAGTCGGCTGGCAGGAGATCTCCGAAATCGTCGCCCGAAGGCCGAGATCCGGGTGTGGCCGGACTGCGGTGACGACGATGAGGTCGGGGCGGTCGTATCATGGAGGCACCCTCCTGACGCTCTGTGCCGGTTTCCCAACCTGCGCCTTCTTGCGTCGTTCGGAGCGGGTGTCGACCACCTGATCGGTGATCCGTCGATTCCTGTGGGGGTCACAGTCGTGCGCACGGTGGCTGCTGGTCTGGCACGAGACATCGCCGAGTACGTTGTTGCTGCGGTTGC
>CAZCEX010000270.1:0-6289 GCA_964497785.1 uncultured Thermoanaerobaculia bacterium
TACTGCAAAGAAGTCTTCAGATCTGCGAGAGTAGTGAACTTTCCCGCCTGAAACGCGTATTCTGGGGCGAACACGATACCGGTGGTGGACGATCCCACCGGGACCAATGTGGAGGTCTCATGTTTCGGATTCTTGCTCTTGGATGCGCAGCCCTCACACTCTCGATGCTTTTCCCCCTCGCTGTCTACGCCATCGAGTTTTCGATGTCGTCCGATCCTGCGACGGTGCTCGAACTCGAATCCGGATCGGCGCTGGAACTCGATCTGGAACGGGCCTATGAGATCGCACTGGCTCGCAACCTCGACCTGCAGGTCGGCCGCTACGACCTCGCCATCGCCGACACCAGCATCCGCGGCGCCTCGGGAATCTTCGACCCGAACTTCGATTTCGGCGTCAACGGCGACTATACGAAGTCTCCGTCCTCCAACCAACTCGAGGGCGCCCTGGTCAACGAGACGCGCAATACAGCCTTCTCCACCGGCATCGGCACCCTGATGCCGACCGGCGGTAATATCGGCCTCAATGTTCAGACTCGGAGGACCGAGACCAACTCGACGTTCTACTTCCTCAATCCGAGCTGGTACAGCCGGTTCGGCGCCACCTTCACTCAACCGCTGCTCAAGAACTTCGGCACCCTCGTCAGCCGGTCGGGAATCGTGGTGGCCCAGACGAACCGTGCCCAGGCCATCGAGACGCTCAACCTCCAGGTCATCGGCGTCCTGCAACAGGTCGAGGACGCTTACTGGGAGTTTGCTGCCGCTCAGGTCGAGGTCGATGTCAAGGAGCAATCACTCAAGCTCGCCGAGCAGCTGCTCGAGGAGACTCGCGAACGTATTCGCGTCGGCACCTCGGCACCAATTGATTCGGTCCAGTCGGAAGCCAGCGTCGCAACCCGGGTGCAGGATGTCATTCTCGCCCGCAACGCCCGCGCCAACAAAGAAGATGCCCTCAAGAAGGTACTCGGGTTCCAGACACCGGGCGAGTGGGCGATGGCGATCGAGACCAAAGAGCCCTACCTCTTTGAAGCCCTGGAGGTCGACCTCGCCGAGAGCATCGAGACCGCCATCTCCAGTCGCCCGGAGATCCGTCGCCAGCAGCTTCACATCCAGAACACAGAGCTTTATACCAAGCTCGCCCGCAACGCGACCCTGCCCAGCCTCGACCTCAACGCTTCATATGGGTTGGGCGGCGTCGGCGGAACGCTCAGCGTCGTCGATCCCAGGACCGGCAATACGATCGAGACCAAGGGCGGTTTCGACGACTCTCTCGACCAGATCACGGACCTCAACTTCCCCTATTGGGTGCTCGGCGTCAACCTCAAGGTGCCCCTCGGCAACAACGATGCAAAGGCCACCCTGGCCCGGCGCCGGTTCGAGTCCCACCAGGCACAAACAACCTTGGCCGCCCTGCAGCAGTCCATCACCCACGACGTGCGGCTCGCCGTGCGCTACCTCTACGACGGCGCCGCCGCCGTCGACGCAGCGGAGGCTTCCCGGGTTCTCGCCGAACGCAACGTCGAGGCCGAGCAGACCAAGTTCCAGAACGGCCTGTCGACGAACTTCCTGGTGTTGCAGATCCAGGACGACCTGGCGAATGCCCAGCTCGCGGACCTTCGCGCCCGTCTCACCTACCGCAGAGCAATCGTCGCCTACCGCGTCGCAATCGGAACCCTGCTCGACGAACTCGGCATCGAGGTCGCGGACCAGGAGGCCACCGAGTCGGCCCACGATCTCTGGAAAAACGTCAAGTGGATGCAGTTCGTCGATCTCTCAAAGAACAAGGCGGACGACGAGGACTGAGAACCCCCTCGGGGGGTCCGAATGAGGCCCACAGCCGCCGCGCATGATCTGGCTCCAGGGCAGGTATCGATGGGCTCGGCCAGAGAGTAAAAGCTGACGGAGCCCCATATCGCGGGCGGGACGCCCGCGCCACAATTCCCACGTCCGGTTGTAGCGCGGGCGTCCCCGCCCGCGAACTCCCCGCCGACGAGCTGGCGATCACGACACACCGCGCAACCGCCGGAATGGAAATGGGCGCTCAAGGGCGCCCTGAACGACGACACGATAAGTAGCGGGCCCGCCGAACCCGATGTCTTCATCCATGTGTCAGCTCCGTCATTCCGATTGCTCCCGTCCTGTCGGCAGATGTGTGGGGTTCGCGATGCCGGAGGGTATCAATCATCCGGAAGCGGCCGCAGCACCGGTGATTGCACATATCACCAGTGGGCCGCCTGACGGCACATCGGGAACCCCCTGAAAGAAGGGGAAAACGGGGGGAGGAATAGGGGGGCAGCCGCATGGATGGAAAAACGGAGACCTCGAAGACCGCAACTGCTGGGAATCCCCGCTACTGCATAGACGTTGCTTGACTCGCGGGTGGAGACACCTCTCCCCTTCGGAGTGAATGATGTTTGAAGAACTGCTGATCAAAACCGGGTTACCGAATCTCCACCCATTGGCCGTACATTTTCCGATCGCTCTACTCGTTACCGCCGTCTTCTTCGACGGTTGCTGCCTGATCTTCAGGAAACAACGCTGGTGGGACCCCGCTGCGGCGGCGCTCTATGTCGTCGGCACAATTGGCACTGCAGCCGCGTGGTGGACAGGAACTAACGCGTCGGCGGCGATGTGGGATTATTCTGGAGCCGCCCAGGCGGCAATGGCGGACCACGAGAGCCTCGGTCTGCTGACTCTCATTGCCTTCATCGTGGTGACCGTGCTCCGTCTGATCGTGGCCCGTTTAGGCCGCAAAGACAAAAAGACTTCGATCGGTTTCTTCCGCCTGCTTGCTCTCGCGGCGGCTCTTGGAGGCCTGATCCTCCTGGTGTCAACGGCTCACAAGGGTGGAAATTTGGTGTATCAGCACGGGATGGGGGTGGCGGTGTTCGAGGAATTGGAGCCTTAGGGACGCTGGGCGCCACGATAATCGCTTTGCCCTGCTTTTCGTCGATCTCGACAACTTCAAGAACATCAACGACCGAAGCGGACATCTTGCCGGCAACCGGTTCGAGTGAGAAGTACGGGCTATTGGGCCTCGAGCCCTTCCACAACCCTCAGCATCCACTCCATCTCGTTCGTGGAGGCCTTCAGGCAGTGTTCGAAAGCGGCAACCTCCCGCCAGGCTTCGATCTCTTCCTCGCTGTAGCGGCCACTGGACCGCAGCAGGCGCAGACCGGTCGAAGCAACGTCCCGGGCTGCGGCGCTCGAATGCAGACGCGAGCAAGCGGAGAGGAAGCCCGACATCGGACTCTTGTCGCGGGCCGCCTTGTGTGCCAGCTCGACCGCCGTCTCTGCCTCGGCCGAGAGCCGCGCCAGCTCGAACATGACCCACTGCTCGCGCGGCAGCTTGGTCCGATGGGCCGCCAGGTAGAGTTCGGCCAGGGCCTCAGCGGCGAGAGCCGCCGCCTCACCAGTACCAATTTCCCGCAGGCTCTGTGCCATGGTCCGGTAAAACCCGCCTTTGGTGCGAACCACCATCCGCCAGCGATGGGTACCGATGATGCCCTGGAGAATCTCCGAGGTTCCTTCGTAGATGGTTGTGATGCGCACGTCGCGGCGAATCTTCTCGACCTCGTACTCCTGGGTGTAACCGTAGCCACCGTGGGCCTGAATCGCCGCGTCTGCTGCCGCATTGCCGGCCTCAGTGGCGAAGAGCTTGCCGATCGCCCCCTCGACCTGGAGTCCCTCCTCCCCGGAGTCGAGGCGCCCGGCAATTGTCTCGCAGTACGCCCGCGCTGCCTCGAGCCGCACAGCGTGCGGCACAATGAGCTTGTGGGTGAATCCCTGCTTTCGATACAGAGGTTCGCCGAACTGGATGCGCTCGTGTCCGTACTGAACGGCACGGGACAGTGCCTCCTCGCCGGCCCCGAGGCCAAAGGCCGCCACCATCAGGCGGGTGAAGCCGAAGACCCGGTTGGCCTGCTCGAGGCCTTTGCCCTCTTCCAACCCGAGCAGCTGATCGGCCGGGACTTCGACACCGTCGAGTATCACCTGAGTCGTATTCGACGCCCGGATCCCGTGCTTTTTCTCCGGAGCGCCTACGTGCAAACCCTCCGCGGACCGCTCGACAACGAAGAAAGACGGTCCGCCAGGCGTCCTGGCAAGGATGGTGTAGAGCGCGGCAACGCCACCGTTGGTAATGAACTGCTTGGTGCCGTCGATGCGATAAGCGACCAACACACCTTCTTCATCAACTATCGGCTCGGCGACCGTCGCCAGGGCCGCGACGTTGCTGCCCGCCGCCGGCTCGGTGACGCCGTACGCGACGATCAGACCCTCCTCAGCGATGGGTGCAAGCCAGCGTTTCCGTTGCTCTTCGGTACCGCCGACGATGATCGGGTCGATGCCAAGAGCGATCGCCAGGAATGCCGTGGCGATGCCGAGGTCAACCCGCGCCATCTCTTCGGAAACGCGTAACATGTCCCGCCCACCACCGCCTAGACCCCCGACCTCCTCGGGGAGAAAAAGCAGGTGCAAACCGACCTCGGGTCCAAGCAGCTCCTGCACGAGCTCGACCGGGAACTCCTCCTCGTCGTCGAGGCGTAGGCGCGTTTCCTTGTCCATTCGCCTCTCCGCCACCGTACGCAGCGTTTGCAGTACGAAATCGAGGCTTTCGTCGTCCAGTCCAGCTCGTTGAATCTCGTCCACGGCAACCTCCGAAGTCGCATTATCCACAATTTGAACCGATGACAAAGCCCGTCATGTACAATCCCGGCGCCTGAAGGAGGCCATCCATGTCTCGCCCAGTGATCATAATCGCTCAGCTCGCCGACTACGTTGACCAGGAAGTGACTTGCCGCGGATGGGTCTACAACTGGCGCAAAAAGGGCAAGCTGCGCTTCGTCGTTCTGCGTGACGGCTTCGGTTACCTGCAGTGCATCGTCTTTCGCCCCGACGTCTCCGAGGAGACCTGGGAAGCTGCAGTCGGCCTCACTCAAGAGACCTCAGTCGAACTCTCCGGCCTCCTGGTGGCCGACGAACGGTCTCCCGGCGGTTTCGAGCTCAAGGTCAATGATATCCACGTACTGCAGACGGCCCCCGAGTATCCCATCGGCAAGAAGGATCACGGTGTCGATTTCCTGCTCAACAAACGCCATCTCTGGCTGCGTTCGAAACGGCAGCACGCCATCATGCATGTGCGTTCGCAAGCCCAATTCGCTATCCGCAACTTCTTTCAACGTCGCACCTACACCCTGATTGACTCACCCATCCTCACCCCCGCAGCTTGCGAAGGGACATCAACTCTTTTTGAGACCGACTACTTCGGTGAGCCGGCCTACCTCTCGCAGTCAGGCCAGCTCTACCTCGAACCGGCCGCGGCGGCGCTCGGCAAGGTTTACTGCTTCGGGCCGACCTTCCGCGCCGAAAAATCAAAGACCCGCCGTCACCTGACAGAGTTCTGGATGGTCGAGCCCGAGGTCGCCTGGTTACAGTTCGAGGGCCTGCTCGACCTCTGCGAGGAGTTCCTGTCGGAGGTCGTTGCCCACATTCTCGAAAACTGTTCAATCGATCTCGAGCGGCTCGAACGCGACACCTCGACCCTCGTCGCCGCGACTCAAACGCCCTATCCGCGTCTTGACTACGGCGAAGCGGTGGCTCGCCTGCAGGAGATGGGCAAAGATATCGAGTTCGGCGCCGACTTCGGCGCCGATGACGAGACGGCCCTGGCGGAGATGTTCGATCGGCCACTCATGGTCACTCGATACCCTGCGGACATCAAGGCCTTCTACATGCAGCCCGACCCGGAGGACCCGAGCCGCGCGCTGGCGGTCGACGTACTGGCCCCTGAAGGATATGGCGAAATCATCGGCGGATCCGAGCGCTCATCGAGTCTCGAACACCTGGAAACCCAGATCAAGCTTCATGATCTGCCTCGCGAAGCCTTTGAGTGGTACCTCGACCTGCGCACCTACGGCTCGTTCCCGCACTCTGGATTTGGCATGGGCCTGGAGCGATTCGTGGCCTGGATGAGTGGCATTTCCCATCTGCGCGAAGCGATTCCTTATCCGAGGATGATCAACCGGCTCTACCCGTAGGATTCTGAAGACAGAGGCTCGGGGGCGGCAAGCTCAGAGATCGTTGTTGGTGCCTCTGCCTCCAGAATCCTCTCGATGCGCGTTCGCGCATCGGTGGAGGTCAATTATTCCGGACCCGGGTCCAGGTCACTCTGAGAAGGCAAGGTAGAAGCGATCCCCGCATCCACCAAACAGGCATCCGGCATCTGGTCGGGCGGGCGGGGTCCCGTACTGCCGAACGGCTGTCTTTCACCCAAGCTCGGGAATTTGCACTAC
>CAZCEX010000271.1:0-6288 GCA_964497785.1 uncultured Thermoanaerobaculia bacterium
AACGGCGCCTTCGAGTTCAAAGGGCGGCTGATGGAGATCTCGTACTCCGGCGGGTGGGAGGAAGGCGACCGCCCCAGCCCCGCACCCTTTTACATGAGTGACCGCGGCTACGGCGTGCTGCGCAATACCTGGGCCGACGGAGTCTACGATTTTCGCTCGACGAACTACCTCACGACCACCCACAACGAAAACCGATTCGACGCCTACTACATGGTGAGCGACACCATCCACGAGGTGCTCGACCGCTACACCCGGCTCACCGGACGAGCCCGTCTGCTGCCCCGTTGGGCCTTCGAATACGGCGACGCCGACTGCTTCAACGACGGCGACAACAGCAAGAAACCCGGCACCACGCCCGAAGGCTGGAGCGACGGTCCGACCGGCACGACGCCTGACGTTATCGCGACCGTGGCCAAAAAGTACCGCGAGCACGACATGCCCGGCGGTTGGATCCTGCCCAACGACGGTTACGGCTGCGGCTACGAAGATCTGCCGCAGGTGGTCGAGGCCCTGGGCGAGCTCGGTTTCCATACCGGCTTATGGACCGAGAACGGGGTCGAAAAGATCGCCTGGGAGGTCGGCGAGGCAGGCACCCGTGTGCAGAAGCTCGACGTGGCCTGGACCGGGCAGGGCTACCAGTGGGCCCTCGACGCCAACCACGACGCGGCTCAGGGTTTCTTCGACAACTCGGACTCCCGCCCGTTCATCTGGACGGTCATGGGTTGGGCCGGCATCCAGCGTTATGCCGTCACCTGGACCGGTGATCAGTCCGGCAGCTGGGATTACATACGTTGGCACGTGCCGACCCTGGTCGGGTCGGGCCTTTCGGGCATGAACTACTCCACCGGAGACGTCGACGGCATTTTCGGAGGTTCGCCCGAGACCTTCACCCGTGATCTGCAGTGGAAATGTTTCTCTCCGGTTCTGATGGGCATGTCGGGCTGGTCCCGGGCCGAGCGCAAACACCCCTGGTGGTTCGAAGAGCCTTATCGTTCCATCAATCGCCGCTATCTCAAGCTGCGCCAACGCCTGATGCCCAGCATTTACAACCTGGCCCGCGAAACCGAGGTCAGCGGCGCGCCGATGGTTCGGGGCATCATGTGGGATCACCCCGATGACCCCCACGCCTACGACCATCCCTACCAGTTCTTCCTGGGCCGCGACCTCCTGGTGGCGCCGGTCTACCGCAGCCAGGCGGCGAGCGGCGGGTGGCGCAAGGGTGTCTCCCTGCCACAAGGCCGTTGGATCGACTACTGGACCGGCATCGTCGTCGATGCCGGACCGGATGGACGATTGATCGACATCCCGGTGGACCTGGAGACGCTGCCGATGCTGGTGCGGTCCGGCGCCATCATCCCCATGTATCCGGAGTCGCTTTATGACGGCCAGGTGGCCCCCGATCCTTTGACCCTGGACGTCTATCCAGACGGTGATTCACAGCTCGTACTCTACGAGGACGACGGCACGAGCCGCGCCTACCTCGAAGGCGAGTTCAGCCAGCAGCGATTCGCAGTGACGGCGCCATCCGACACCAATACGATGACCATCATGATCGGCGAAGCGAAGGGCGCCTTCGACGGTCTGCTCGAGAACCGGGCCTTCGAGGTCGATTTCCATACGCGGGTCAAACCGGTAGAACTTTCGCTGGACGGCGTGGTCCTCACCCAGCACCCGACAAGGAACTCGATCGCCGCTGCCGATCGCGGTTGGCACTATGACGCCGAGGACCGCTTCGGGGTCATCCATGTCAAGGCCGGGCGCCTCGATACCAGGCAGGCACACCACCTGCTCGTCTCGTTGGACCCGAACGCCAAGCCCGCGGTAACGAGTGGATTCCCGCCAAGGCCGGCTGGCGATAGCACAGTCTCCAGGGATGATCTGATGGTGATCGGCCGACCTGCAGAAGAGCCTGGCCACCCTCTCGAGAACGCCTTCGACGGTGATCCCGACACCTGGTTCCGCAGCGTGCGCGATCAGGCGGTGGCCTACGGTCCCCACGAGCTCACGCTCTCGTTGGGTGGGCGACGGGTGCTCGAAGGATTTCGTATCAGCCCCCGCAACGACACGTACTGGAAGTACGGTCAGGTCCGTGACTACGAGGTCTATCTGGCCGAAAGCAACGGAAACTGGGGTGATCCTGTTGCGACCGGCACCCTCGAACAGTGCGAGGAGCAGCAAGAGGTTCGTTTCACCCCTCGTGCAGGGCGTCTGCTGCGCTTCAGGATTCTGAGCACCCATGACGACGGCGTCGATCCAATGGTGCTCGGCGCCGGCGAAACTGGCGTGAGTCCCTACGACGCCCTGGCGCCGGTCCGGGTGAGCCCGGTGACCATCTCAGAGCTGCGATTCCTGGAGAAAGGCGCTCCGACCTTGCCGCAGATCACCACCTCACTCGCCGGCGAACCAACTGTCGTCCGCATGAACGGGCTGGTTTTTGACGGTGCCCTGAGCGTTCATGGCAGAAGCCGCCTCGACTTCGAGCTCGAGGGTGACTGGCAGGTCTTTTGCGCCGAAGCTGGAATCGACGACGCCTCGACTGGCAATGGGGCTGTCCAGCTCCAGGTCTGGGGCAACAACGCCCTTCTCTGGGACAGCGGGAGGGTCGAGGCATCGACCATCGTCAAGCCACGGATCGATATCCGAGGCATCACGACCTTGAGCCTGCGGACCATCTCCAACGACGAAGCGCCCTTGGTCGCCTGGGCTGAGGCCGTTGTTGCCGGCTTCGAAGGCGACACCGTACAGATAACAACCCACTGATGGAGGCAGCCCTGCACGACGTGGCCCGGGCCTTCGGTCTCGTGATCTCGGGTTCGACGCCCTGCCCTTTCGGCAGCGGTCTGATCCACACCACCTGGCGGATCGAGACGACCTGCGGACCGCACCTGCTGCAGCGCATCAATTCCAGCGTCTTTCTGGACCCGATCGTCGTGGCCGAAAACGCCGCTGCCGCCGCCGCCCGCGTCAACGACGCGCTTCACCGAGCCGGCGATCACGATCCACGGCACCGGTTGGTCTTCGCTGATGGTCCCCAAGGGCGACCCTGGTTCAAGACGGCCACCGGTGATGTGTGGCGAGCATGCATCTTCGTACCCGATGCGCGACCCGCCGACCCTTCCCGCCCGGAAGAGATCTTCGCAGCCGCCCGAGCACTTGGGCGGTTCCCAGGGCTCATCGCACATGGATCGGGTCCGGCGCCTCAAGGCTCGATCCCGGGTTTCCACGACACCTCGGCCCGGCTTGCTGCCTTCCGACACGCCGTTGCCACCGACAGCCAACGCCGGCTCGCGGTCTGTCGGAACGAAACCGAGCACCTTGTTCATCTTGCAACACTGGCCCACCGGCTCCTGACTGAAAACCGCCAAACACGTCTGGTTCACGGCGATGCCAAGCTCGACAACGTGCTCGTCGACGCAAAGACCGGCAAAGTCCTATGCGTTATCGACCTGGACACGGTCATGCCGGGTCTCGCCGCCCACGACTTCGGCGATCTGGTGCGTTCCGCCATCACCGGGCGGCCCGAGGATGAGCCCGATCTCCAGCTCATCACCGTGGGCGAAACCGTCTTTTCCAATCTCGCCACGGCATACCTCGAAGGGGCGGCGCCGTGGATCGAAGGTCACGAAACAGACCGACTCGTCGACGGCGCCATCGTCATCACCTTCGAACAGGCATTACGCTTCCTCACCGATTATCTCGCAGGCGATGCCTACTACCCGGTCGACGACGACGAGCACAACCTGCGTCGAGCCCGCGCCCAGCTGCGGTTGTTGGATGAGTTGCTGGCAGCTGAAAACGACCTGCGAGGAATCATCGACGGTATCTGATCAACATCAATCGACCTCGTAGGGTTGTCCGAGGGCCTTCCAACTCAGGATGCCTCCCTTGAGGTTAAAAACCTCCTTATAGCCGAGACCCATGAGCCAGCGCATGGCGCGCGTCGACCGCCGGCCGGAGCGGCATACAAGATATACCGGGCGATCTCGTGGGACCTGATCCGGATCCTCGATGATCAGGCGAAGCGGAAGCAGGCGGGCGCCGGCGATGTGGCCGCGTGCATACTCCTCCGGCTCACGCACGTCGATAAGCTGCAACCCGTCCCCACTTCCGGCCAGTGCGTCCACGAACTCCGGCACGTTGAGGTGCTGACCCGGGTAGACGATCGGACCCGTGAAGGACGGCAGGGCGATGCCGTAGCTGTGCTTCTCGAGAGGCTGGCACTCGGCAAAGACCTTGTGCTCGCACTCGTAGCAGCACACGGCAGGGTCGAGCACCTCGTCGAAGATCCACTCGATGGCCTCCTCCTGGGCGAGGAAGTTGGCCTCACCGAGTTCCTTGTCGAAGCCCGCCTGCTCCATCAGCTCACGTACCGGCTCCCTGACCTGAACCAGGTAGACATCTCCGCCGGCGTCACGATAGAGGCGCATGACGCCTTCGAGCACATCGAGGCCCGAGAGGTCACAGCGGTTGACCCCGTGCATGCGCAGCAGGAGGTGGCTCTGACCGGGGTTCTTTTCGTAGTTCACGAGCAGGGCGTCCTCGACATGGTTGGCAGCACCAAAGAAGAGATCGCCGCTGATGTTGATCACGCCGAGCTGGGGGCAGGCCGGCGCGTCGGGGCGGTCGACCATGTGGCGAAAGTTCTCGTCCGGAACGACCGAGTGCACCCACGGCATGCTCGACTGGTAGATGTAGATGGCGAGCGACAAGATGACCCCGGCCAGCACGGCGAACTCGAGTGGGAAGACCAACGTCGCCAGGAACGTACAGACCATGATCATAGTTTCGGTTCGGGAGGTTCCCAGGATCCTGCGCACGCCCTCCCAATCGATCATGCGGTATGCGATGAGCATGATGAACCCGGCCAGACTGGAACGCGGCAGGTAGGTGGCGAGAGGTCCGAAGGCCAAAACTCCTATGAGAACGAACAGACCACAGAAGACGCTCGACAGCTGGGTACGAGCACCGGACTGATAGTTCACAGCTGAGCGGGTGAAGGAGCCGGAGCACGGATATCCGCTGAAGATTCCGGCGGCGATGTTCGCCAGCCCCTGCCCGACGAGCTCCTGGTTGACATCGAGCCTTTCCCCGCTCTGGCGGGCGATCTCGCGTCCGATCGAGATCGCCTCGACAACCCCCAGTGCGGCAACCGCGAGCGCCCCCATGACCAGGGCGCCAATGAGGTCGCTGTCCATCGCCCAGGCCAACGAGAACGTTGTGAACTGGGGAAGCGCACGCGGCACCTCGCCGATCACCGACACCCCGAGTCGTTCGACCCCGAGCACGGCCACCACAACCCCGGTGCCGACCAGCGCGATCAGGGCCCCTGGAAGGCGTTTGTTGAACCTGTTGACCACCAGCGTCGCCAGCACGGTAACGATCCCAAGGCCGAGGCTGACGAAATGGGTCTCTCCGACATGCTCGAGCACCCCTGCGAGACTCTGCCAGAGGTTGTGGCTGCGCGGGGCCTCCAGTCTCAACAGGTTCTTCAGCTGCCCAGCGGCGATGAGCACCCCCGCACCGGCGGTGAAACCGAGCAGGACCGCCCGCGAGGCGAAGTTGACGAGCATGCCGAGGCCCAGCAGGCCAAAAGTGATACAGAAGACGCCGACCATGAGGGCCATCACGCTCGCAGCGACGAGGTACTCCGGGGCGCCCACAGCTGCGAGCGGCGTCAGGATCGAGAGCACCAGAATCGAGATCGCATTCGTCGGTCCGGTCGAGAGGTAACGCGACGATCCCCAAAAAGCTCCAACGATCGTCGCCACGATGGCGGTGTACAGACCGTACGACGGCGGCAACCCCGCGATCGCTGCGTAGGCAATACACTGCGGCAGGGCCACCACAGCCACTGTCACGCCGGCCACGAGATCGGGCCGCAGGTTGGCACGGCGGTAGCCTCGTAAGACGTGGACCGCCTTCGCCGCCGCCTGCCCACTCTGCTTCAAGGTCAGTCCCGGACCCAAACGACCCTCCTCGATCCCAGGATACATCCATCGCTCGAACTCTTCGTGACAGCGCCGGCGTCAGGTGATCCCAGAACAGCTCAGACCACGCCGCTGCCGCTGATCGCTGGCCTCAGCCTCACTACTGGGTAATAATCCGGGCTGAGACTTGAAGACCGGACGACCAAGGAGGACTCATGCTCGGAAAGACCACATTTCGCTTCGGAATTGCACTGGTCGCCATTGCGGCTGCAGCCCCCACGTTCGGCGCCGATTCCACGATGTTTGAGGCCCTCGAAGCACGGGCCGGCAGACCGCATGAATCCGCCGAGAACATGGCCGC
>CAZCEX010000272.1:0-6280 GCA_964497785.1 uncultured Thermoanaerobaculia bacterium
CCGCTGAACAAAAGTACGAAGACCGCCGCGATGCTATATGCGGAATACAGCATGCCGTATCTGGCTTCACTGAAACCGAGCTCCGACTTCAATATGTCCGCGATCGGCGCGATGCTGTCGTAGACGTAGTAGTTTCCAAACATCGCCACACTGATAATGACCAGAACCAACCAGCGATATGCCGGTGACGGCTGTGGGGCTGCGACCGTCTCGTGACTCATGAAGACTCCTTCATCCGAAAAATCGACCCCGCATTGTAACCGCTCCAACATTCCCGATTTTGGTTGTTCCCAGGGGAATAATCGGGGACTACCGCGGTGTTATACTGCGCAACATGTCGGGGTCGCAGCCCGACTCATCAAGGACTCAATCATTGATAGGATTCAACAGGATTCACAATCAGCGGAAGGTCCCGCTCCGTTTCTCGACATCTCTGGGCAGAGATAGACTCTCGAGATCCCGGGCGAGGACCATGTCCTCGTTGCGCCGCACTACGCTCGAGCTGCCTGACTTGCCCGCCGCATGGGATGGACTGACAATCCTGCAGATCTCGGACGTGCACACGGGACCCTACTCATCCATTCGTCAGGCTCATCACATCCGCCACCTCGCCACCGGACTCGAACCGGACATGGTGGTCTTCACCGGCGACCAACTCGATCGCCGTCGCAGTGACGCCGACCGATTCGTCGCCGGCTATTCGGGTTTCGAGGCGCCCCTCGGCGTATGGGGCGTACTCGGCAACCACGACCACGCTACCGATCCCGAGCTTGCCGTCTGGTCCCTGCACAAGGCGGGCATACGACCATTGATCAACGAATCCGTCACCTTCAGTCGTGCCGGTCAGGGCCTCGCACTGACCGGGCTCGACGACCTGGACTCGTTGACCGGCGCCCCCAACTTCGCTGAGATAGGCAACCATCTGCACGCTTTTCGGATCTGCCTCTGCCACCAACCGAACGGATGGCACACGGCGGCACGAGCAGGGGCCCATCTCACACTCGCCGGCCATACGCACGGCGGCCAGATCGCCCTCACCACCCGCCACCTCAACATGGCCCGGCTCGGCACCCGCTACATCGCCGGACCCTACCGGCGTGAGGACGCCTTCCTCTACGTCTCGAGGGGCGTCGGCGTCGGCGCCGTCCCGGTGCGTTTCGGCGCCCCGCCGGAGATCGACCTGCTTACCCTGAGCTCTCCTGCTGTGGCAAAGCGCGCCGCCGCATAGCATATTTCAGGGCAGATGCCCTGGAGGCGAAACGCTGCTCAACCATTCTGGCGGCCTCTGTCCTGAAATATGCTCAGGACATCCATCCTCTGCTAGCCTTGTGCAATGGACGTCACGACCGAGATCCTGATCAAGGGCTGCCTCACAGTCGTCGCTTTGGTCGCGGTCATCATTCGCCATCGCCGACCAGGCTCTTTGGCGCCGGAGCAGGCCGGCACGCTGTTGTGGATGATCGCAGTCATCGCCGTGCTCGCCTGGCCGAACTTCGGACGTTTGCACGGAACCTCGGGAATTCACCATTGGGAGCAGTTTCACTACTTCCTCGGGTCGAAGTACTTTCCAGAACTGGAATATGACGGGATCTACGCAGCTTCACTCGCGGCAGAGCTGGAGCTCGACCGCCGTCAACCGCTGCAAAGCCATGTTCGCGACCTTCGCGACAACAGGGTTGTGCCAATCGCCAAGGTGGCCGAGCACAGGCGCGAGGTGAAAAATCGCTTCAGCAAGGAACGGTGGCAGCTCTTCGTTGCCGACGTCGAATACTTTCTGGAGTCAAACCGATACGACTACATCAGTCGTATCCGTCTCGACCATGGATACAATCCGACCCCGACCTGGACCTTCGTCGCCAGAGTTTTCTCTTCATTCGCGCCGGCAAGCGATACAAGCCTCACCGCCCTGGCATGGCTCGATCCCCTCCTCCTGGGCCTGATGTTCTGGACAATCCTGCGCACGTTCGGAAGCCGTACCCTGTGCCTCAGCATGATCGTTTTCGGACTCGGCTACCCGTGGCGCTTCGACTGGGTTGGAGGCGCGTTCCTGCGCCAGGATTGGCTGGTCGCGGTCGGCATCGCCGTATGCTTCATGAAGAAAGAACGCAACCTGGCGGCGGGAATGCTCATCGCCTACGCGACGATGGTCCGGGTCTTTCCCGGCGCCTTCCTCATCGGTCCGGCGGTCGTTGCTGTCCGGTGCACATTGAGGGAACGCAGGATCCCGGCGTGGACCATTCGCCTCGGCAGCGGTTTCGTGCTCGGCGTCATCCTCTGTCTTGCCGCCGGCAGTCTCACCGGATCCGGCCCCGCGGCCTGGTTCGACTTCAGAGACAACCTCGAAAAACACCATGGAACCTGGCTCACGAACAACGTCGGCCTACAGAATCTCCTGCTCTATGATCGCGCCACGCTCGCCCGCGAGGATGTGGATTTCAACCTTCCCGAGCCGTGGCTCTTGTGGCAGGCCAAGATGGACCGCCTGCAAGGATCGAAACGATCGCTGATCATCGGCGCGGCCGGACTCCTCCTGCTCGTCATCGCACTAGCGTCATGGCAGTTACAGGCCTACGAGGCCGCTGTTCTCGGCGTCGCTGCGACCTTCGCCGCTGTCGTGCTCACTTGTTACTACTGGGTGATGATGTGCTTGCTGCCGGTTGGCAAGGGACGCTGGGGCCCAACGGCCGGCTGGCTGGCGCTCAATCTGGGCCTCTATGCTCTCCACCTCGTGACGCCAGCGTTCGAGATGATCTACGGCGCCATGAGCCTCGCCCTGCTCGTATTCTTCCTCGCCTGGATGGGCCCGGATGCGCTGACGACCCTGCGGGGGATCGCGGCGCGCGGGCGGTCCTGAGCGGCAGCGTCACATCGGATAGAGGCCACTGTCGCGCTGGGGCGGCGCGCTGCCGAAGCCGCCGCCGCCTTCGTTGCCCATTTCTTCCTCGAGGGCATCACCGAGATCTTCTTCGATGCGATCCGGGTCTTCCCCCGCCTCGAGACGACGGATCATCTCCTCCATGGCGGGCGTTACGGGCTCGCCGGCGATTTCGGTCATCTTGCGGACCGCCATCGCCATCGCTTTGGGATCGTTCTCATCCATGTTTTCGAGCTCGGAGCCAAAACGCATCATCTCGCGTTCGACCCTGGGATCGTCAAAATCTGGTCCATCACCCGCCGCGCCCCCTCCATCAGTAGCCTTCGGGGCAGAGCTGATTCCAAAGGATGAAGGTACTCGCCGGAGATCGCTCGCCGAACATTTCGGGCACACAGGGACCTTGCTCGAGGCGACCTTGAAGGAATGAAAGCTGTAGATTCGGTTGCACTGGCAACACAAGAACTCGTATATAGGCACCGTTCAATCTCCTCGCACCTGAGAAATCACCATCCCTCGACCCTGAACCCGTGCAACCCTGCCCGGCGGAGGTGGGCGCTGTCGGTGCGCACTGCGAGGTCGAGACATTCTTGTTGGAACCTTCGCGCCAGCTGGTGTGGCAGGTTGACGGCTCGTTGAACGGCATCCGGTCTGTCGAGCGGGATTCGCAACACCGCAACCCCCGGAGAGGCGAGCAGCCGGGAACGAATCTCCGATCGCAAGCGCGGCAAGCCGAACCCGCTCGTCGCAGACACGGCCACGCCCACTGCTCCCCTCGGGGGAATGGGATCCGCCCCAACCGGCAGTAGATCGAGCTTGTTCATTACGACGAGTACCCTCGCCGGCTCGACCGCGAGATCGTCGAGGGTTTCTTCCCCCACACGGAGGTGTTCCTCCCATGCAGGATGAGCAACATCGACCACGTGGAGGACGATATCGGCGTCGACTGCCTCCTCGAGAGTTGACCGGAATGGCGCGACCAACTGGTGGGGAAGCTTGCGCACGAAGCCGACGGTGTCAACCAGGACCCCACGAACCTCGTGCCCGAGATCGACCCGCCGAGTCCGCGGATCCAGGGTGGCGAAAAGACGGTCTTCGACCAGCACATCGGCTCGCGTGAGCTTTCGGAAAAGGCTTGATTTACCCGCATTTGTATAACCGACGAGGGCGACGACCGGTATGTCCGCCCGGCGGCTCCGCTGCAAGCGCCTGTCGCGCTCGATCACAGCCAGCTTCGCCTTCAGTTGGGCGATCTTCTTGGTGATCATTCGCCGGTCGATCTCGAGCTGGGTCTCTCCAACGCCACGGGTCCCGATACCACCCGCCTGTCGCGACAGGTGGGTCCAACGCCGGGTGAGCCGCGGGAGCAGGTAGGTGAGCTGCGCCAGCTCGACCTGAGTCTGCGCCTCCCGCGTGCGTGCTCGCTGCGCGAAGATATCGAGGATCACCGCCGCACGGTCGAGGACCTTGGTCTCCCCGGGCAAGATCTTCTCGATGTTCCGCACCTGAGATCCGGTGAGATCCTCGTCGAAGACCACTGCATCGACCTCGCGATCGACACAGAGAGATCCGATGCGGTCGAGGAATCCACTTCCAACCACCGTCGCCGGGTCGGGCGCATCACGTTCCTGTGTTGCGCGATCAACAACCCTGCCGCCGGCCGTATCGATCAGGCGTTCGAGCTCGTCGAGGTGCTCCTCGACCAGAAGGCGCGAGATTCCCGGCCTGTTCAGCCCAATGATCAACGTCCGCTCGCGAGCGTCGTGTCGAGGTTCGTGCATCTGTCCTACGGGAGGTCCTCCTGATGGAGACGAAGCAGGACCCTCTCGAATGCTTCGAGCGTCTCGTCGATGTCCTTGCCCCCGTGAGCCGACGATACAAACGACGGCACAGCAGAACTTACCGGCAGGAGGACGCCCTCGCTATAGAAGCCATCGACAATCCGCCGGTATGCCTGCCAATCAGCAGCCGCAGCCGTTTTCCGGTCAAGGACCGGGCTCGAAGTCATGTAGAGCGAGAAAACCGATCCCAGGCGGTTGATTTGCAGGGGGCGGGAGAAACGTTGACCAAGCGCTAGGAGCCCATCTGAAAGCTGCTGAGATCGTTCCTCCAGACGAGCGAATACGGCGTCGTTCTTCAAAATCGACAGCACCGCCTCCGCGGCCGCCATTGAGGTAAGGTGAGGCAGCGTTTCTTGGCCGCCCCAGAGCTTGAGGGCTGAAGCTTCGACCGTCTCAGCGAACCCGAGCACGCCGAGTGGAAACCCACCACCGAGGGCGCCACCATAGACGGCAGCATCCGGCGTCACACCTGCTCGCTCCGCGGCTCCGCCTCGTGCAACTCGGAACCCCGCCATCCGCTCGTCGAGAATCAACAGTACGTCGTTCTTTCGGCAGACTTCGGCGATCCTCACAATGGCGCCATCCGGAGCGGGAATGAGCCCGGACCCGGTCATCAAAGGGTCGATGATGATGGCGGCGATCTTCGAAGCGCCGGCGACCAGAGCCGCTTCGATGCGATCGAGGCTCCAGCCCGGAACCTCGCGAATGGAGCCATCGAGCAACCCCGAGTCCAGGCAACACGCGTCGAAGGAGCGTCCGCCGTCGAGGGTGAGGAAGCGGTCTCGGCCGGTTCGCTGCCGGGCCCACGCGATGGCTCGTCTGAATGCCTCATCCTCGTCCCTGAACAAACACCAGGACTCGACCCAGGGAAGACAGAACTGCAGGCTCTCAACGAGGTCGATCTCGACCGGTGCGTGCATACCGCACGGAACACCCCCGCTCACGACCTTCTTCACCGAATCGAGCACGTACTGGTTGGCGTGGCCGACAACGGCGGTCCCACCACCACCCAGATAGTCTATGAAGCCGACGTTATCGACATCATAAAGACGTGGACCCTGGGCTTTTTGAATAATCGGCAACCCATCAGCGAGACTCTTGACCCTCGGTAGTCTTTGAGCCCGTTCAATCAAGTCGTTTCGCCGTTGACCCATGGAACTCCCTGAGCGCCGAGCCTCACTGCTTCCCCTGCTCTTCGCTCTCGTCCTCTCCGTAAAAAAAGTAGTCGCGGCACCGGGGCGAACAAAACTCTCTCCCGTACCCGACAATACGGCAGCGACGACAGAAGAGATTACGACAGATCGAACACCTTTGCAATTGGTCGCGGTCACAGGGCGTGTGGCATGTATAGCACGATGTGTCGCCATCTTTTTCTGACTCGAACATCCTCACAGTATAGCGTCACTCGAACAGCCTGACGGTCGTCGTAGATATGTTTCAATCCTTGTTCTATTGGATTGGTCATTTTGGCATTTTGGGTAGGGTGGGTATAATGGCTTGTGGCTGTAGTTTCAATCCTTGTTCTATTGGATTGGTCATTTTGGCCGTTTTTGTCGCAGGGTCAACC
>CAZCEX010000273.1:0-6266 GCA_964497785.1 uncultured Thermoanaerobaculia bacterium
TTGAGCTGAGGACGGTAGATCTTGCGCACGAGATCTGCGGGGTGAGGGAAACGCCCTCCGCCGAATACCGGCGCCGGCCGGAGCATCAGAGACGCAAGTGCCGGGATCAGGGTCATCGTCAGGATGAGGGCACAGCCCATGGCGATCGAAATGGTGAAGGCAAGGGGCGCAAACATCTTGCCTTCCATGCCCTGGAGGGAGGCGATCGGGATGAATACGACGATGATGACGAGCACGCCGAAGACGATCGGTCGCACGACCTCGACCGACGCCTGGCGGATCAGAGCGCAGCGGTCAGTGGCTTCGGCGCCGCCCTTCCCGAGCAGTCGCACCGCGTTCTCGACCAGGACGATGGCGCCGTCCCCGAGCATACCGATGGCAATCGCGAGACCAGAGAGCGTCATCAGGTTTGCCGACATTCCCGTCTGACCCATCACCAGGAAGGTCGCCAGAGCGGCCATCGGCAGCTGCACAGCAACCAGCAACGCCGAGCGCACATGACCCATGAAGAAGAGCAAGACGAGAACGACCAGGATCGCACCCTGGAGCAACGCGCCCTTGACTGTGCCGAGGGCTGTCTGAACGAGCTCGTCTCGATCATAAAAAGGTACGATCTCGACATCCGCGGGAAGGGAGCGGCGCGCGAGCTCGAGCTGCTCCTTGACGCCCCGAACCACGTCCTGGCCGGAGCCACCTCGCAGCATGAGCACGATTCCTGCGACAGTCTCCCCTTCGCCGTTGCGACTGATGGCGCCCTGGCGGATCTCGGGGGCAATCTCGACACCGGCCACCTGTCCGAGCAGGATCGGCACTCCGTCGCGGTACGCCACGACGGTGTTCTCGAGGTCCTCTGTGCCGCGTACCCAGCCGTCGCCACGCACAACGAACTGCTCACCGCCTCTTTCGATGTACGCGCCGCCCGCTACGCCGTTGTTCGCAGCCACGGCCGCCGTCAGCTCCTCGAGAGCAAGGCCGTAGCGACGCAGGGCAGTCGGGTTGGCTACGACGTGGTACTGGCGAACATAACCACCGAAAGAGTCGACCCCGGCAACGCCGGGAACCGTTCGTAGAATCGGCCGCAGGACCCAGTCCTGCAACGACCTCAACTCCATCAAATCACGGGACGGGCTTTCGAGCGTGTACTGGAAGACCTCACCGAGCCCCGTCGAGATCGGACCGAGCGTGCTGCTGGCTCCTTCGGGCAGCTGATCACGCACAGTGATGATGCGCTCCAGGACCAGCTGCCGCGCAAAGTAGACGTCGGTTCCGTCCGCAAATACTACGGTGACCATCGACAATCCGAACTTCGACAAGGATCGAACCTCGGTCGAGTGCGGCAGACCGGCGCACGCCTGCTCGATCGGGTAGGTCACCAGCTGTTCTACCTCGAGCGGAGAGAGCGTGGCCGCCTGGGAGATGACGGTCACTTGGATGTTGGTGACATCGGGGAAAGCGTCGATCGGAAGCCGGTTGAACGCCGTCCACCCGGCGCCGATAAGCAGGATGCTGAGCAGGATCACGACCAGCCGGTGGGACAGGGAGAGTTCGATCAGGCGCTGCATCACTCATCCTCGCCTGCAACAGCAACCGATTTTAGAAGAAAAACACCGTCGGTCACGACGTCTTCGCCGACATCGACGCCTGAACGGACCTCGTACTGCCCTTCATCGATGAGCCCGAGATCAACCGGACGGGCCTCGAATGTTTCAGGGCCCGTGCGTACAAAAACCACGTCCTCCTGCCCCAATCGAATGACCGCCGACTGCGCCACCGATGCGGCGCGGCGCACGCTGCCATGGCTTATTCGACCTTCGACGAATACGCCGGGGAAAAGGACAAGCTCGGCGCCTTCCTCGATACGAGCCCGGACACGGACCGTGCGAGTCTCAGGATCGACCTGTGGCACGTGCGAGACCACCACCGCCCGCCCGACCTGATCGGGTCTGCCAACGGGAGTAAACTGCACCGGGCTGTTGGCACCAATGCTGGCCGCCTTGTCCGGCTGGATCTGCAGCTCGAGCTCGACCCGCTGCGGGTCACCCAGCTTGACGATCGGTTCATAAGCCTGGACCCACTGATCCTCCTGAACCATCAGCTCGAGCACGACGGCGTTTCTGGGAGCGGGGACCGGCAGATGCGGGTCGGGCGACCTGGTCGACGAGAGCTTTTCGACATCCGCTGGGGAGAACCCGAAGTCGAGCAGCTCCGCTTGCGCCCTGTCTCTCTCCAGCTGAGCGGAGAACGCCTCCTGCGTCCTCGTTTCGAGCTCGATTCTGCTGATGCCGTCGATCTCGAAGAGCTCGGCGCCTGCTTCTTTACGGCTCTCCGCGAGACGAGCCGTATCGGCAGCGCGGAGAAAATCACCCTGGATCTCCAAGAAATCATGCGAGTGCAGCTCGACAATGATGCTCCCCCCCTGCACGGGGTCTCCCGGCGCCACATGCAGACTTTCGACGCGTCCCGAGAGAAGAGACCGCAAAGTAAGAGTCGACCCTGGGCTGCGAACGACCTGCCCCACGACTCTCGTGGAGTCACCGAAGTTTTTCTCGACGACGGTTTCGACGGCGATGCCCGCCCGGGCCTGTCGCTGGGAGTCGAGCGTCACAACCTCGCCGGCGGCGGCCGTCAACGAAAATAAAAGAGTCATAACGAGTGCGAGCATTCTCATGGTTGGGCCTCCGGGATGTCGGTCTCTGGGACCGGCAACGGGAACAACGTGCTGTCGTCGAGTGCTACAGCGAGCTGCAGGCGCGCCGACAGCAGACTCTCTCGGGCGTCGATAGCCTCGAGCTGGATGCCGTCGAGTCGCGACAAGCCGTCAATGAATACCAGGTAAGAGGTGGCGCCGAGCCGGAACTGCTCGGCGAGAGAATGCTCGGCTCGACTCAGGCCTTCGAGGACCATTGCCAGAGCGTCAAGGCGCGACTCTGCACCCGACGCGACGGTGGCTGCACCTTCGATCCACGCCTGGACATCCAGCCGAGTGGCCTCAGATCGGGCTGCGGCCGCCGCAGCTCGGGCTACGGCTTCCTCACGTTGCCGTCGACCCGCCTTGCCGATGGGCAGGGGCACGGTCAGCTGGAGCCCCATCGCGTCGTAGCTCGGAAGGCCTTCCCATGACGGGAAGTGTTCCCACTCGACAGTCACGGCAGGACGCCCCCACACCGATGACGCGAGCAGCTTCGCCCGAGCGAGCGCCACCTCCTCTTCCGAGCGCGCCGAACGCACGTCTGGCGTTTCGTCGACGATCGGTTCGAGGTTCTTGGCCGAATGGCTCCGGCTGTTCTCCTGAAGGGCCGTCAGATCCCCAATCATGGGGAAAGCACATCGAGGGCCGCAATAAACGGACAGTCTCTTTCTGCTCGCTTCGGCATCTGCCTCGAGAGCTGCTCTCTTCGAGGCTTCAGCGGCCTGTGCCATCTCGAGCTGCATCAACTCCGTGCCGGAAATCTCACCAAGCTCGAGGCGTTTGCGCTGCAGGTCGACGGCCCGATCGAGCATCATCAGACGCTCGGACACGACCCGCAGACGCTCCTCGTGAGCGGCAAGCCGCAACCACTCCTCACCTGAAAACCGCGCCGCCGCGAGAACGGCGCCGCGTATCGACGCCTCAGACCTCTGACTCGCAGCGTCATTCAACCTTCGAGCACGAGATGCCTGGCGTGGCCAATTGAAGGGCATCCCCAAGCGCAGTGTGTCCTGCGCATTGGCCTCTCGCCCGCCAGAAAATCCAATGCCCTCGCTTTGCCACTCGGCCCACGGTGTGCCGGCGCCGCCCTCGGCGTTGGCGCCCGCCTCATCTGCCGTCAGGTCAGCGAGCCTCGCCTGCAGTGCGGGCGAATATTCGACCGCAGCCTTGACTGTGGCGCCGAACCGGTCGCCGGCGCGATCCCCTGCGTTTTCGGCCGCCGCCGGCACCTCGAATCCAAACCCAGCAACAATCAAACCGACCACGAGACCGGTCCTTGTGAGTTCTCCTCGCATCGGTCCCCCTTCCGAATGCCTCACGCGGAATTCATCCTAATAACGGAATATAACGAAGTAGTTATTTCTTGTCAATAAATACCGGGCTCGCCCACGCAGCCCCACCATCTACCTGTACCACTCGGACATAGACGTACTCACCGTCTTCGAGCCCTTCCAGAGGGTGGAGGAACTCGAGCTCGGTGGCGCCGTCCCCACCGGCCGACGCTACGATTTCACCGCTGCGAACAAGATCAACACGCTCGACGGGGGCCACCGCCACGACCGAGACGAAGACGGTCGCCCGGTCCTGATCGAGGGTGAAGGTCGACCCCATCGGCCGGCCTTCGACCGCCATCCTGAGGATGATCCGCGGTCCGTTGGTGGCATAGACCCGGCGAGAGCGCAGCGCGTCGAAGACTCCCTCGCGGGTCAGGTCGTCGGTGACGAATGCCGCCAGGCCGCCGGTTCCGGACCCGAGATGGGCCAGTCCCGGGTGGCCGTCGTGACTGTCCCCGCTGCCGACGAAACCGAGCCGGTATCCACGATCGAGCACGTCACGAACGAAGTTCCCCGGAACGGCGCTGTAGATGGGGCGCGGAGAGTCCGCCGCTTCGCTACTCCCGTGAACGGATGCCACCTCGGTCACGGGTTCGAGCTCCGGATCAGGGGGGTAGTCCCAGTTCGTGGCCACCGGTCCCCCGGCAGAGTGGTGGGCGACGGTCAATGCCTCTCGACCTCGGAGTGTTTCCCAGAGCTCCGCGGGCGTATCGTAACGTGGGTCGACGGAGCTCAAGACCTCTCCCTTGTCGGCGAAGAAGAGCACGTGGCGATGACCGTGAACCCAATTGGTCCATTCGTAGCCGTGCAGGGTCACGAACCGGCCCGGATCGTAAAAGATTTCGGTCTGCCTGCGAATCTCCTCCTGCAACTCCGGGGCCTGATCGAGGAAGACGATGCCCCAATGGTCGTGGTCGGTCAAAGCGACAACGTCGAGGGCAGATACATCTCGGGCGTAGGCCAGGTAGTCCTCCGCCGTTCCGGTACCGTCAGAAATACCTGAGTGACCGTGCAGATCACCCCAGTAGATCTTCGATCCTTCGGTTGACACGACCATCGGGTTGCTGACACCTTCTAGTCCGTCGTCGGACAGGCCTACCAACAGCAAAGTCCCCTGGGCGCGCGGATGGAACTCGACCGTCGCAACACCCCGATCGACGGCACTGAAGACCAGTGGCGGCAAGGGCGCTACCTCGGCGCCCAAAACCTCGAGAGCGACCTCGCCCTCAAAACCCACGCCCGCATTGCCGAGTGCATCGAGCACCGCTACCGTGGCTGTCGCGGTCTCTCCGGGACGGACGACGGAGGGGACGGTGATCACGATCCTCGCCGGCGGACCCGCTTCGACCTTGACCCCGGGCGAATCCGGCAGAACACTGCGGGCGCCGTCACCGTCACCATCGACCGCAATCCAGAAACGCGAGTCGGACTCGGCGTACCTGTCCACCATTCCGGAGTACCTGAGCCTCACCTGCTCCCCGGGCCCGAGCGGCCGACCAACGACCCGTAGGAACAGGAGCTGCTCATCGAGCGTCAAAGGCTCCAGCTCGACGCCTTCTGCTTCGACATCGACCTGGGTAAACCCGAGGTAGTCTGAGTCGAGGGTCTGCGGAGTGCTCCAACCCCAGAATGGCGACGGCATGAAATAGAGGCCGCCGCCCTCCGCAATGCCCTCCGGCCCAACCTCGAATACGATCTCGAATGTGCCGACGGTTCCAGCAACAATGCGGTCGGGCCTGTCCTCGATCCACGCCCGGCCACCGCCATCGGAAACGTGCCGCTTAACGCCGAGATCAGCCCTGAGCATCTCGAAGGTCTCGAGCTTGGCGGACGGTGAAATGCTGTCGATGGCGGCGTGGGTCAACGTCTGGTCAGACTGGCACCCAAAGGCAGCGCCAACGACCAGAAGGAAGGCCAACTTCATGCAGACTGAAAACCTCATGACACCATTCTACAGAGGGCGCGGCGAGCATTCGTATTTTGCTCTGTCGTTGACTCTTGAGCAGGAACCAGCGACACCGCCTGCCGTCACGGTCCCGGTGACGGTCCCGGTGACGGCAAGCGACGCGACATGATGACCTCCGTGTCGTTCATCGAGGCGCTACAACCAGAGATGGCGGTCAAGGGCCGCCCGGATTTCACCAAGGCGTTGCGGCGGCAAGGTCCCGATGCGTTCGTCGAGGCGCTCCCTGGCCAAGGTGCGGATCTGCTCGCACAGGGCCTTGCCCTCCTGGGGCAGCCCA
>CAZCEX010000274.1:0-6255 GCA_964497785.1 uncultured Thermoanaerobaculia bacterium
AGGGCATCCATCGGGGTTGGGGTGATCTGCACCTCAAACCGACCGACATGATCAAACTTGGGTATCTCCACCTCAATCTCGGAAATGTGTGTGATGCTCGCCAGGGGGAATCCTCTGGCTGATGATGGGCTCCTCGCGGGCGGGCAGACTCCGGTCGAACCTACGCCCGGCCATGGACGCCCGCACCACAATGGCCAAAGACCCTTTTTGCAGGCGGATTGGAGGGTAGAAACCCGCCGCGAATCACGGACCGCCGCACTGGTGGTTGGCGCAGGCTACCTCGAGGATGAAAGTGTCCCGCGCACCGGAGTCCCAGAAGCGAGCGTGTTGCGCCGTCTGTGTAAACCCGCCGACCGCCCCGGTGCCGAAGGCGTAGAGCTCGACCCGGATCCAAAGCTCGCTGCCTCCAAGCACGCTCGCCGGCAGCAGACCGTCGTAGTAACCGTTGCGCGGCGGATCGCCCACATTGTCCGGCGGCGTCACCTCGTTGATCACCTCCCAGTTCTGCCCGTCCTTGGATGCGAGCAGGTAGTTGTGACCGCTACTCGTCTCGAAGTGGAAGGTGGCGGTGTCGGTCCGGATCCGCGCCGCGAGGGTCGGGTTGGCGAATGGGAAGTGGTAGGTGATGATCCCCGCCGGTGTGTCCCCGGGGTTGTTGCGGCCGAAGAACTCGGTGCCGCCCGTGTCCGGGATCCAGTAGTCGGCCACGTCCCTCGTGACGTGCGCATTGACCACGCTCACGACGTGCGTCTGAGCCCAGTCGCTCATCGGGCTCTGATAACGATACTCCCAGTCCCACGCGGGCTCGACCGACGTGGAGAAGGAGCCGTCACAGTCGGGACCGAACGAAATCGTCACCACCTCACCGTCCGGCGCGGTGAAGGTCACCGAGCCGCTCACCGGGTAGGTCAGACAGATCCCGGTGTCGATCCCCACCTCTCCCGAGAGAGTCGCGCCCGTCGCCTTGCCCACGGGGCCCGCCGTCAGCCCAATGGTCCCGACCACGGACCCGTCCGGTTGCGCATCGAGATCGATCTCGGCGGTGATCTCGTCGAAATCCACCGACCGGCCGTTCACCCGGTAACTGTCGAATGTTTCGATGATGAGACCCTGAACACCCGAGGCATTGATCGTCAACCCCGAGAAATCGAGATCCACCCGGCCCTCCAGGGTGACCCCCTCGACGAGGGTGCCTTCACCGTAATCCACCTCCACCAAGCCACCGTTGGCGGTGGCCGTGCCCGGCGGCAACGCCCCGACCATGGTGTCGGCAAGGCCGTCCACTCCCTTGTCTTGGATCAAACCGAGCATAGCCTCGAGAGACGCCGGTTCCTCGAGCCCAACCCCTCCCATCGCGTCCATCAGCGTCCTCGCGCCCGACACCATCCCGTCGGCCGCGGCCGAACGAACCGGCGTGGCCATCATCCCCACGGGATCGCCCGTGAGATTGTCCACCACCGAGGCCAGCGCGAAGACCGCGCCCTCGTCGCCTTCGATGCGAACTACCGCGTAGCCGTCCTCCAGGGATTCATCGGTGACCCGGTTGAAGACGTTGTTGATCTGGCGGTACTCGTATGCACGGAGGCTCTGGTCGAAGCCGCCGAGCGGCGCCGCATCGGCGGTGAAGAGCTCCACCCGAACTGTCGTCCGGTCGCCGGTGCCATTGACGAGAATCAGATTGCTGCGGAAACCTTCCAGACCACCGGCGTCGTGCGAAAGGTGGGCCATCCGACCCTCGCTGTCGGGTGTGATCGCCGCTGACGAATCCACCGCAGGGATGAACTGGCCGAAGGTGGCCCCGGCCGGCAGACCGTAGGGATTGCCGGCCTGGAGAAGATTGTAGGTCCGGCTGACCGCCACGACAGGGCCGCCGTCGGGAACGATCCTCAGAGCGGCCGCGCCGTCGAATCCGAAGAGTTCCACCAGCGCGTCGGCGTGGCGGACGCTTTCACCGGGCGCCAACGACCGGGTTTCGCTTTGCGGCGAGGCGTTGTTGGTGTTGAGCTCGAGAAGCTCCACCGTGTAGTCCACCGGGTGGTCGTTGGGGTTGTGGACCTCGAGATCGGTCCGCCAGTTGGATCCGGCTGCGCCGGCGGCGTGGGCCGCAGCCACAATCCAGAGTTCGGGTGGCGCCTGACCCGCCGGCGCCGCCATCCGGGCCGCCGGCACGAAGACCGGATCGCCGGTGATGGCATCCACCACCGAGGCCTGGGCGAGAAAACGCCCGCCGCCGGTGCTGGTGGTCAACACGAGGTACCCGTCGGCAACGGGATTCGTGGTCGCGCGCTCGAAGACCTTGGTGATCTGCTTGTATTCGTAGGCTTCGAGCTGCGTGTTGAACGCGCCGAGACGGGTGCCGTCGGCCAGGAAGAGCTCGGTCTTGACCCGCACATCGAAACCCGAAACGTTGACCAGCCCGAGGTTGGTGCGCGCGCTTTCGTCGTGGCTGAGACCGATCAGACGCCCCTCATCGGCTTCGCTGACCGCCGTCGACAGGTCCCGCTGAGGAATGTACTGACCGAAGGTGGCCCCGGCGGGCAACCCGAGAGCGTTGCCCTGATCGAGAAGATTGTAGGTGCGGTCGGTGGCGAGGATCGCCCCGCCGCTCGTGCTGATCCGCAGCGCCGCCTTGTCCCCGCCGCCGAAGCTCGAGGCGAGCACGTCGGACAGACGCAGCGAGCGGCGGGGGCCGAGGAAGAACTCAGCCGACTCGGGGGCGGGATTGGCGGTCCCGTGCGCGAGCAGCTCCACGGTCACCGTCGCGCCTTCGTCGGCGGCGTTGTGCAGCTCGATGTCGCTGCGCCAGTTGGTGTCGGCGGCGCCGGACACGTGCGCCGCCGCACCGAGATAGGACCAATCCGCCGACCTCGTGACTGCCGCCTTCGGAGGCGTGAGAGGCGGCCCGGCGGCAGGGGGGGCCTGCGCGGCGATCTGGGCCAACACAACCACAAACAGAGCCAGGGTGTTGTTGATCTTCTCGCACCCGACAACAAACAGCACCACAGGACCCAGAAGCGCGCAACCCTTGAAACAACGTTGTGTCCAACCGCTCATCATTCCCCCCACTCGATTCCCGCAACTGTTCTCGCAGCGGTCGGTGATTGCTCCAGCCTTGCGGCCGTCTTGGAAGTAGCAAAAAAATAAATTGTCATCTCCGGATCTTCAATCACAAAATAGGTCAGGAATCTGGGATTGTAAAGTCGCGGCAATCAGCCCACGGTGATCCACGGCGTGCCGATTGTTCAGATTGAAGAGATCGTGCAGAAGGCCCGAAGCTCAGATTCGGGATGAAGAAGATCGCGCCCCTTCACCGGTCCGAAGTCGCCGCACAAGGTCTTCGAGGTGGCGCTCGACGAGTTCGGCATCGATGAGACCCATGTGTAGGATGTCCGGTTCGACAACGATGTCGGCGTCGTCGAAGTCCGGGCCGAATACCTCGTGGTCGACGTGCGCGAGCATGAGCTTGCGGAGAGCCGCCACTTCGCTCGCTTCGGCGCCCGCAAAGACCATGCGGACCCCCACGCACGCCTCTTTCGCGGCCCTGTACCACTCCGCCAATGGGTCGCCCTCTCCGGCGAGAAAGGGCGCGAGGATGTCCCGGCTGTGGTCTCGTAACGGCCTGATGTCGGTGTGGAATCTGCGAACGAGTTCCACGAGATATGGGGTCACCTGAATCCACTCCTGCGGCGTTTCCAAAGAACCTGCCACCTCGCGGGCGAGGTTGAGGATCGTCTCGTCACCGTTGTCGTCGATCGACGTCACTCGCCGGGTGAAAAAGCAAGTCTCGAGGCCGGCGTTCGGGCTCAGCGCGAGGACGCTGTCGATGTGAGACTTGCCGACTTCGCCTTCGGAGATCATCCGCAGCACCACATCGGCGCCCGACGACATTCCGATCAGAATCGTCGTCTTCGGTTTGATCTCACTGACCACCGACTGAAGAAAGAGCCTGAGGATGGTCAGGTGATCGGCGATCGGCAATGGTGTCCGCCGGGCCCGCTCCTGCTCGAATCCGTAGAGCGTCGCCGCTATCACACGATAGGGGGAGCGCCGGACAATCTCTTCGAACTCGCTGTGATCGAACCCGAGCCCGGGCACGCACACGAGCAACACATCCGACTGTCTTTGGTTGTCGAGATAGCTCAGCGTGTCGCCGATCACCGACGGGTCGAGGGTCTCCCGATCAAGGCGCCGACACACATCGGTGGTCAGAACCCACGCGCCTTCGACGCCGCCAGCCGTCGGCCTGAATTCCTGAGCCGGTGTCTGATCTTCCGTCGGTCGATCATCGACCGCTTCGTCGAGCTCGAGCCGGGCGTCGCCGATGTGCCGGAGGCGTTTCGCGGAATCGCGGCGCAGGCATCGCCGCAAGAGTCGCTTCACTCCTGAGGGAGTGTCGGCGGGCAAAATTTCCCAGTCCGGCGTGTCCCGAAGAACCCCGGCGAGCATGTCGCCCGCCGACTCCCCTGCGAAGAGACGCCGACCGACCAGCATCTCCCACAGCACGACGCCGAAGGCCCAGATATCGGCCCGGGTGTCGACCTCTCGACCTCTCGCCTGCTCAGGGCTCATGTACGCCGCCGTGCCCACAACCGCACCGGCGGCCGTCATCCCCGCGGTCAGGGTCGGTGAGTCGTCGGAGGCGTGGTGATCGTCTCCGGGGTACGCCGCCTTGGCGAGCCCGAAGTCGAGGATCTTCACCCTATTGGCCGGCGAGACCATGATGTTGGCGGGTTTGAGATCCCGGTGGATCACCCCCCGCTCGTGCGCGGCCTCGAGACCGCCGGCGATCTGGAGGGCAATCTCGAGCACATCTTCGATCGGGAGCGGCCCCTTCGCGGTGATCGCCGCCAGCGTCTCGCCCTCGGCGAGCTCCATCACCAAGTAGCGGTCGCCGGCGTGCTCCTCGAGACCGAAGATTGCGGCGATGTTCTGGTGGTTGAGCGAGGCCAGCAGCTTCGCCTCGCGCTCGAACCGGGCCAGCCGATCCGGGTCGTGCGCCACCTCCTCCGGCAGCACCTTGATGGCCACGGCCCTGCCGAGGCGGGTGTCGGTGGCGCGATAGACCACTCCCATCCCGCCACGCCCGATCTCGCCTTCGACGGCGTAGGGCCCGATGTGTTGGATGCTGTCGTTCACTGTGGGTCACTATAGCGTATTGAGCACGGGTCTCGATTAAATCTCCCGTTTGATAGCTGCCTTCCGGGTCCGGAGGCGCTGGGTCTGTCATAGTGACCTTTGTCACTTGTCAGGAATGATTCTAATTCTTATAATCTGCCCAACGACCAACCGACTCTTAAAAGGGAGCCTCAATGTACAACCGCATCGCGACCGTTCTCGTTCTTCTCCTGACCGTCATTTCGGTCGGCCACGCCGCCGACCAGTTCTTCCACGTTGCCGCCCACAATCCGGGTCTCAACGACACCATGTGGCTGACCGACGCTCAGGTCTTCAACCCTGATGCGGTCAACTCGATCGAGGTCGGACTGTCCTTCCTCGAGGCCGGCGAGAACAACACCGGCGCCGTCGAGGTCACGATCACGGTCGGACCGCGTCAGGCCGTGTTCCTGGAGGACGTCGTCAGCGGCCTTCTCGGCCGCGCCGAGGCAGGCTCGATCCGTCTGGCCAGCGACGCACTCTTCCTCGCCAGCTCCCGGACCTACAATATCGGCGATGGAGACTCCGGGACGTACGGCCAGTACATTGGGTCGATTCCGAGCGACGCAGCGATGGCTCAGGGAATCCTACTGCTCGCCAACAACGACCCGGAGGATGACGGATTCCGCACCAACGTCGGTTTCGTCAACCCCGGTTCGACGGCTGTATCGATCGAGGTCTCGGTCTTCGACACCGAGGTCGGCGTGTTGATCGGCAGTACGTCGCTGGACCTGCCGCCGCTCGGGTTTCAGCAGCTCAACAACATCTTCGGGATCGTCGGACAGCCGGGATCGGTGCGGTCCAACGCCACCATCCAGTTTCTCGCCGACGCGCCCGTCCTGGCCTACGCATCGGTGGTCGACAACACCTCGGGGGATGCGATCTTCGTGACCCCACGCGCCGACACCGGAACGCCTTCCAACCCGAACAACCCACCGAACGGCACCATCGACCTGCCATCGGTTGATGTCACTGTCGAGCCCGGCGAGTCGGTGTTCTTCTCGGGCAGTGCGAGCGACCCCGACGACGACGACGTGTCCGTCCTGTGGGACTTCGGTGACGGGATGACCTCGACCGAGCTCGAACCCGGCGACCACACCT
>CAZCEX010000275.1:0-6248 GCA_964497785.1 uncultured Thermoanaerobaculia bacterium
AAGCGTTGAGGTGATAGAGGGGGCCGTAGAACTCGTCGAATCCGTGGTTCGAAGGCAGCATGGCATCGAGATCGCCGAGGTGGTTCTTGCCGAACTGGCCGGTGGCGTATCCCATAGGCTTGAGCAGCTCCGCAATCGTCGGGTCTTCTTTGGCCATGCCGAAGTTGGCGCCCGGCATACCCACCTTGCTGAGGCCGGTACGAAAAACGCTCTGCCCGGTGATGAAGGCGGACCGCCCGGCAGTGCAGCTCTGCTCGGCGTAATAGTCGGTGAAGATCATGCCTTCTTTGGCAACACGGTCGATGTTGGGCGTTCTGAAACCCATCAGGCCCATTGAATAGGCACTGATGTCGCTCTGCCCGATGTCGTCACCCCAGATGATGACGATGTTTGGTGGTGAATCCTGGGCGCCGACCGGAAGGGCAGCCAACCCGACGACGACCGCCATACAGAAAATGCAAAAGGACCTCATGTCTCTCCTCCTTGAATCAGTCGCAGTTCGATCAATCAATTTTCACCACCACATACGCCGTACCGCCGTCGACCATCTTGGGCTGGTAGGTGATGCCGCCGTACTGGTAGTAGATCTGGCCGTCAATGGTCGGGGAGGTATAGCCCTCAGGCACGTATGAGACCGTCGCCCCGGCCGGCGCCCCGATCACCGAATAGCCGTTGCTGCCCTGCTCGTAAAAGGTGCCCATGTAGTAGTAGTAGGTGTTGCCGCCCACGGCGACGTCCTGGGTGTCGTCGGGCAGCTCCGGGATGTTGGCGCCGATGGGCGCCGTCACCGCCTTGTAGCCGTCATCCACCTTGACGTAGTAGACACCCTGGTCGTAGTGGTACTGACGGTTGTTGTTGTTGACGATGATGGCCGTCACCGCCATGGTCGTCAGCAGGAAGCCGACCGGGTGCCAGATGAGGGGATGGGGCCGCCAACCGACGTGAAAACCGTGAAAGTGGGCGTGGTGGACCCCGGCGTGGAAAACGCGGTGAGCGCCGGCATGGAAACCTTGGCGGGCGCCGGCGTGGTAGGCGTGTCGCGCGTCTTGATGTCCACCGCCGGGACCACCGGGGCCTCCATGTCTGCTTGCGCCGCCTGGACCACTGGGGCCCCCATGGTGCCCGCCGCCGTATCGAACGCCGCCGCGCCCCCTGGCTTCGGCCCCGGGGACGAGCACGAGTTGAGACCCGATGAGTGCCAGGCCTGCGATGGCCGTCGTCACCGTCTTCGCGAGTTGATGCATCGTCATCGTCCTTTCTACTCGCCGGCCGTGGCGAATGTGATTTTCAAAGAGCCCTCAGGTGGAACGAACTCGAAGACCGCATCGTTCAGGCCGGGCCCAAGGTCCCATTTGGAAAACAGCGCCGTGTACTGCGGGTAGCCGTCCTCCTGCTTGTAGGTGATGACGAGCTTCTGCGGAAGCGGCAGGATGCCGTCGGCGATCCAGATCTGCCAGTCGATCTCGTCCTGAGTGAATACGAGGTGGTGGCTCGGGATGCCGTTCACATGGTGGAGGCCGGCATAAAAACCGGACTGCACGTTCTCCATGAGGGTGGCGGAGGGGTCCGATGAGATGAAGTCGACGAGCGGGATCTTGATCCCGTAGGCCTGCCACATCTGTTCGATGGCGCCGTCGATTGTCGCCGGGACTCCGGCCTCGGCATAGGTGTTGTGCAAGCCGTCGGCGAAGACCAACCGCGCTCCGTCGTAGAAGTACTGCTTGGGCCCGAAATCGCCGCTGACCGATGCCCGCAATCTGTCGGGTCTCCGGACCGCGATCTCGACCCTCCCCTCGAGCTGAGCAATCTCACCGGTGGAGACCGTCTCATCCGACAGGAAGGTATTGGTGACCGTGAACTGCTCGGCCGCGGCGAGCACGGCGCCCATCCGTTTGATCAACATATCGGCTGCCGGATCGATCGTGAGCTCCTGCGACCACCCGACTGTCGAGAGGGCGAAGCACATCACAATCGTTGCCCTAAGAATCCACTTTCTCGTCATCATTTCTCCCTTCGTCTGCGCAGGAAGACCTGCTCGATCACCAACCGCCTACGCCCTCCCACAGGGATCAAAACGGGACGCAGTGGTTCGAGTCTGGTGAAATCCAGAAGAAATTTTACCAGCCCCCAAGAAGAAGTCGCTATTTGGATTCCGGCAGGATGTGCATTTTTCCCCGGCAAATGCCCGCCTTTGCCCGCATCGAGCCTGCCCCGTTGAGTCAGGTTGATCGTGGGTGGCAGCCGAGAGGCAATATAGGGCAATTGAAACGCAAAGGCGCAAAGGCGCAAAGACGCAGAGAATAGAACAGGTTGAGGCGAGGTCGGCCCTCGGAGCCGGTTCACCACGCGATGGATACCGCTCTTGACGGGTTTTAGGTTGAAGTGGATCACCAGCGCCAGCCTGGAGTACATGAACTCTGCCCTTTGCTTTTTCTCTGCGCCTTTGCGTTAAATATGTGTCCACGCCGCTACGAAGGGCATGAACCTGGTTTGTGGGGATACCCTTGGCCCGCGTTATTCAGGTCTTGAGAGCCACGGAGAATGTCGCGGGCCAGGTCGAAGACTCCCTCACGCTCTTTGCAGCGGATATCGGTCGACACCCGACTCGCGCAGAGATATAACGGGTGGGTGACCAGTTTGCAGTCAGTCAATAGGCACGCCCTTCGAATCGTATTGACGTTGGTGGCATCGGCGACCCTGGTGACCTTCGGCGCGGCTCAGGACCAGCTCACCTCTCAGAACCCACCCCACGATGACGGCGCCACAGACGACGCTGAGCCAGGGGCCACCCAACGCCTCGACGTCGGATTCGACCTCTACGACTCACCTGAAGGCAGGGTCATGCGTGCAGGCGTCAACTACAACTGGACGCCGTCCGAGGACTATAGCTTTGCGGCCACAGTACCGGTGATCAATGCGGGGCTCGCCGATGTCGAAGGCAGTGGAATCGGCGACCTTCTACTGCGCTTCAACTGGATGCCCGCCCTGACTCTGACTGCAGACCCCTGGGTCCCCAACAATCTGGGCATCGGAGTGGGTCTGCTGGTGCCAACCGGGGACGCCGCAAAAGGCACGGGAGGCGATCAGTGGGCCATTGCACCGTCGTTCGGTTGGGCCGCAAAGCTCGCCAAAAGAACCACCATCCTCCCCCAGCTGCAGTACATCATCTCGTTCTCCGAAGGAGAGCTGGCTCAAGGCACCGAGACAATCTCACTTTCCGCCGACCTCATTCACGTCACGCTCAGCAAATTCTGGATTCAATACACCCCGACAGGGAGCTACGACCTGGAGGCTGAGCAGTACGAGTTCGACAACCTGCTCGTCCTTGGACAACAGGTCAGCCGGCGTATTGCCCTGCGACTCGAGTTACGCACGCTCAACGTCGCCGACCCACAGGACCCTACCGGCGACGGACGAGATCTCGACTACCGGGCGACCCTCAAGCTGCAGTGGATTCTGGCCTTCTGAGCCCCCGCGTCGATGACCGGGGAGCACGTGGAGCACCGCGATCAGCCGAGGCGCGGTCGCAGCCTAGAGGCCCTCTTTCCCCGAGATGCAGATCGTCCGAGTCTCTCAGCTCAACCACTATCACCATTACTTCTCACTCCGCAGAACCCTCTGCAACTGTCGAACGCAGGGCCTTGTCTGCTAGTCTTTCGCCATGACAGAATCGCGAAGCCTCCCGCAGAATCAACTTTCAAAGGACGGTTTGGGGGGGCGGGGAAACCCCGCCCCTACATTTTCTGCCAGATGGATGGGGCTTGCCACCATCATGCCAGGGTTTTGCGCCGGGGCAGCATTGACGGTGGTGGCCTTGGTCCTGTGCCCGGCCTTTGTTTCTGCTGACGCGATCGTGGTGACCAAGGCGATGACGGCATCGACGATCGCGGAGATCTTTGTCGACGAGGCGGAAATACGGATGGAGCTCGAAATCGGCGTTCAGGACCTGCCGGGTTTTCACAATCTCCTGCCGGACGAGATCCTCGACCGAATGAATGTCGAACACCTACCGCTCGCCGAACGTCTACCTCGGTTCTTTTCGGAAGACCTGGTGATCCGGGCTGATGGCGGACCGCCGTTGCCGGCTCGTGTATTGCAGATGGAGGGCAGACGGAGGGTTCGTCGAGACGAGATTACCGGCGAGCCGATGACTGCCGCCGAGGACGAAGGGGAAGCGGTCATTTTTGCGGTGTTCTCGTACGAGCTGGGTTTTCGTCCCACAGAGCTGAGCCTTAAGGGCCCAGAGGTCAGACCAGGCCAGCCGGCGACGACCATCGGGTTCGTGCTGTATCACCGCAACCTGCCGGTGACTGACTTCCGGTATCTCGGGGTCGAAGAAACCGTCGATCTCGATTGGGCGGACCCGTGGTTTTCAAAATTCCGCAACAGGAACCTGCGTCGGCAGTATGACTCGCCGCTCAACGTCTTTCTCTATGTTGAACCGTATGAGGTGCGGGTGGAGGTCATTACCCGACCCGCCGATGTACAAGATTGGGTCGATCTCGGGCTCGCAGGGAGAGAAACCCTCCCGATTGCCATTCAGGAAGATTTGAAAGCGAACGTCGCGGTTTTCCTGGCCGAACACCTCGACCTGACGATCGATGGTCAACCTGTGACGCCGATCTTCGACCGGGTGAACTTCCTCAAGCGGACCTTGAGGACCTCAACCGTCATCAGCCCGCCGCAGGAACTCGATATGATCTCGGCCACCCTTGGCGTAATCTTCATCGTGCCGACCACCGGTTACCCGGAGGAGGCGGCGGTGACGTGGAACCTGTTCAGTCCGAACATCCAGCGCATCCCCGGCGCTGCGACGGATGAAGCGGGTCCACTGAGGTTCTTTCTCCAGCCCGATGACAATGTGCTGTGGTGGAAGAACTTCCTCAAGAATCCGACGATCCCGACTCTGGTTGACGTCACGTCCCCGGCGCCAGGATGGGTGCGAGCCGTTTCTCTTCTCGGCTGGTCGGTAGTTGCCGCGCTCGCGGTGCTCGTTGTGCTCTCCGCGATCGCCGCGGTACGTCGGCGAGGACCGTTGCGGCGCGCCGTCGGGATTGCAGTCTTGATGCTAGCCGTTGGCGCTGGAACCTTAACACTCGATATGACCTCGGGAATCAACGATGAGCGTGCCTAGGAGATCGTCTCGGCGCTCTTGCTCAATGTGTACCACGCCTTTGACTTTCGCGACGAGGAACTCATCTACGACACTTTGGCCCACAGTGTGCACGGTGACCTCCTGACCCAGATCTACCTCGAGACCCGGCGCGGTCTGGAACTCGCCAGTCAAGGTGGCGCCCGCGCCAAGGTCAAACAGGTCGAGATGTACGAGGTCGAAGCGAAGAAGGGCAGGACGGGCCGTGGATTCAGCGCCAGGTGTACCTGGAACGTGTCCGGCTCGGTCGGCCACTGGGGTCACATCCACCAGCGTACGAACCGGTACGTCGCCGATCTGCGGATTGAACCGGTTGACGGCGTCTGGAAGGTCACGGACCTCGAGGTTCTCGAGGAAGAACGGCTGTAGGCGAGATTCCGAGGAGGAGCCCCCGCCGACGCCGACCAAGAGGTTCGACCGGGCAGCGGATCACGGTCGACACCCGCAGAGATTTAACGGGTGGGTGACCCGTTTGCAGTCTGTCAATAGGCAACGGTCCCGAACGAAGGTGCCCCTGAGACCTTTGAGATCAGCGGCCCAGGGTCTGCGATGGAAGCTCGCCGAAGGTCTTCTTGTAGTCGGATGCAAAACGACCCAGCTGAAAGAAGCAGTGCTCGAAGGCGACCTCCGTAACTGACTCAGTTCCCGAATCAGCGGCAAGTAGCGCGCGTTGAGTGGCTTCGAGGCGAAGCTGCTTGACGAACTTCATCGGCGACGTTCCACGGTGTGCGCGAAAAGCTCTCAGGAGAGAGCTCGCGCTCATCTCCGACACCGAAACGAGGTCCGCGAAGGTCAGGGGCTCGTGCAGGTGATCACGGATATAGGCCTCGGTTACCGCGAGCCGTCGTTCCTCGGCATCCAGGGGCTGATGCTCACCGGGCTCTTCCCCAATGTCTTTGAGGGCGAGGCAAAACAGGGCGACGCTGGTTTCTTCGATAGCCCGGGTCGCGAAGCCCGATTTCAAGAAAGTGCCGCCTCGACAGCTTTCACTCCAGACGAAGTTGAGGTGACGCCAGAATGCCCTTCCTTCGGGATTTTCAAGAGAGAGGCTCGTATTCTGAAGACCATTGTCGACGACTTCCGGATCAGTTCCTGC
>CAZCEX010000276.1:0-6242 GCA_964497785.1 uncultured Thermoanaerobaculia bacterium
CACGGGAAGCGCGTTGCGGCCGTGATGTCCAGCCCGTGAGGGCTTGCCAGGGCGTAGTTCTCGACCCCACCCGCTTGCCGGAAAGTGCAGTCCGGCTTCGCCTTCGGCTACGCCGTGACGGTCTTCGCTCTCTCCCTCAAAGGTCGAGAACGAAGACCGGAGGCCGCCGCTCGCTTGAGCAGCGTGGTCGCAGATGTTCCAGCCTTCGACGCGCGACCGCGCTGCTCAAGCGACGCTGGGATGGCCGTCCTACGGCATCCCAGGAGGCCGGGGCTGGTGACAGGTCCAGGTCCAGGTCCAGGTCCAGCGAACGATACCCCCTCTCCGGGTGGACAGTGTGGCCGGTTGACTGCGGCCTGGAATCTCCGGGTCGCGGCCTGCGTTGTCTTATCTAGATCAGGAACTGACAATGACCATGAATGGTCCAGAATCGGAAGGACTCGGCAATGAAAAAACTCATCGGAAAATTCGACGATCAGGTCTACGCCGTCATGCGCATCGTGGTGGGGCTGCTCTTTGCCTGTCACGGCGCTCAGAAGACCCTCGGTATGCTCGGCGGTGTCGATGGCAACGGCGGCACGGTCGAACTGTTCTCGATGATAGGCCTTGCCGGCGCGATCGAGTTGGTCGGCGGCCTGCTCGTCATGGTCGGGTTGCTCACCAGCTGGGCGGCTTTTCTTTCCAGTGGCCTCATGGCTTCTGCCTACTTCATGGCCCACGCCTCTCAGGGCTTCTGGCCGATCAAAAACGGTGGCGAGCTGGCTGCAGTCTACGCTTTCGTCTTCCTTGCGATCGCGGCCCGCGGCGCTGGCAAATGGAGCGTAGCCGACGCTCTCAAAAAAGAATCCTTACAGTGAGCTGTCTCGAAGGGGAACCTCCGTTGGGTCCGAGAGGGGAAGAGTGATGGGCAGTCGAATAGTGAACGACAACGCACTCGACCAGCTATTCACCAAGGCGAGGACCTTCTCCGCCTGGAAGGCACAAGCTGTCGACGCGGACCTGCATCATAGACTTTTTGACCTCGTAAAGATGGCGCCGACGAGCGCGAACTGCCAGCCCGGACGATTCGTCTTCGTCACCACGGACGCCGGCCGCGAAAGGCTTCGACCGGCGCTGGCGCCCGGCAATGTCGAAAAGACCATGAGCGCCCCTGTGACGGTCATTGCAGCGTCGGACTCCGAGTTCTACGAACGATTGCCCGAGTACTTTCCCCACACCGACGCCCGTTCGTGGTTTGTCGGCAACCAGGCGCTCATCGACGCGACGGCGTCCCGCAACGCCACTCTTCAGGCCGGGTACCTCATCCTCGCCGCTCGCGCTCTCGGTCTCGACTGCGGTCCAATGTCGGGCTTCGACAATGCCGCCGTCGACGAGGAGTTCTTCGCAGGTACCGCCGTGAGGTCCAATATCCTCATCAATCTCGGCTACGGCGAACCCACATCGCTCCACACCCGCAGCCCACGCCCGGCCTTTGACGAGTCGTGCCGTATCGTCTGACCCACAGGATTCGCCGGCATTCGTTGCGAAGGCGCGAGCTGAAGTAGACTCTCCGGTCGATGGATGATCGATTATTTGAGAGTCTGCGTTGCAAGATCCGCACCGACGCTGAAACCCGACGGCTCGTGCGCCTCATGCGCATCTTCATGGAGCTGCCCGATCCGCCCGATGCCGCGAAGCTCTTTCCCCGCTTCCCCGAGCTGAAGGATCTCTTTCTGGATGCTGCGGGCGGAAACGACGGTGAGGATATCGAGGAACGTTTCCTCGAGCTCTACGCCCATATCCACATGCACGAAGCTCCCTACACACTGGCGGAACGAAAGCTCGTCGACGCCACCGGCGGTTACTGGTGCCACGCTGGGGGCCTGTCTCCGATCCTCAAGGCAGAACCGTTCATCCGGCCCGACACGGTCAGCGCCGACCTCGGCGCCGGTAACGGCATCCAGTGCCTCCTGCTGCAGCGCCTCTTCCCCCACTCCCGAACCATTCAAATCGAGATCAGTGGGCACATGGTCGAGATCGGGAAAATGTTCCAGAGCTGGCTCGGCATACCCGGGGACCGGGTCGAGTGGGTCGTCGGCGACGTCACGATGATCATGCCCCAAGGCGCCGACTTCATCTACCTCTACCGACCGGTTCGTCCGGAAGGCCCGGGGCGGGATTATTATCGCAAGCTCGCTGATCACCTCGAAACCACGAGGCGTGGCGTTGTCATCTTCTCCATCGCCGACTGTCTGCGTTCGTTCTTGAGCGATGCATTCGAGGTCACCTATTGCGATGGCCATCTCACGTGTTTTCAGAGGGCCGAACAACCGGGTACGTAGGAGCCTATTCGACCGCGCCGCTCCATGCCGATGTATCGCCTGACTCGAAACCGTCCACGAAGACCAGACCGGCCGCTGCCGGCGCCAGAACCGTGAACTCAACCATCGCCGGGTCACCAGGGGCGCCAGGCTTGAAGAGGCCGAGCGAGGCCATTGCATTATTCGGCGCCACGTCGGCGTCGAACCAGAAATTGTACATCGTGCCCCAACGCAAGGCGTTGGCGTCCGGGTTTGTCGCATAGTCTTGGGTCGCCGCCCAGGTCACCGAACCGCCGACGGCGTCGATCGAAATCGACCAGTCGACATTGCTGAACGGCTCGCCGGAATGGTAGTCCACATCGTGAAAACCCTCGTTGGTGATCACGGTCCCCGGGAGAATCGGTACCTGGAACCACTCACCGCTGCGGTCGGAGTTCAGGTTGTGGATCGCGTACTCGTACCGCCAGGTGCCATTGCCATTGTCTATCGCCTTGTAGGCCGCGTTGAAAATGCCTTCTCCGGCCACCTGAACAACCGTCGTCGTGACGTCAGGGTCATTGATCGCCCACGCCTCGATTGCGGGAATGGTCTCCTGAGTGGTGCTCTCCAGGAACAGATCAAGATCCGCCTCCACGGTCACCTCGCGGTAGGAGACGTTGTTCAACCCGTTGCCACGCGTCGCATCATCGGCGGTGATGTACTGTCCCTCGACGAAGTACAGAGCCGAAGGATTCGAGGACGGCTCGACGTCTGAGGTGGCGACCTGGATCCGCCCGTCAAGAGTGCCTTGGCCCGGCGATGGGTAGTTTTCGGGGTAGTAGCCTGTGAAGGCGTTGACCGGGGACCGGGGTCCGAGTCGATTCTGACCGCCGTTGAGGCTCGCCGTGTATGGATCGGAGCAGTTGACTCCAAGCAACGATCCCGTTCCCGGGTTCTCACAGGTGCCACAGTCGCTTTGAGCCAGTGCATAAAAGCCGTGTTTGAGCCAGCTCATGCCGATCTGCTCGAGCCGACCATCTTTGAGACGGTAGAGATTCTGGGCGATGACCGGGTGCTCGTTGGTATTTGAAACCCACTGCGCCGGCTCATCGCCGCGGTTGCAGGATATGGTGCCGACCGAGTAGGCGGTCTTGTCGCCCACCGTACCCCAGTTCAACGTCTGGTAGAGGTCGAAGACCACGATGTCAGGACCGACAACACCTTCTCCCTGACCAGCCACGACGGTACCGATGACCGCCGCCACACCGACGACGAATACGCCAAGAAAGACCAGGACCGGTAGGGTTTTAGACTTCGTACTCTCGAATCTCTTCGTCATCGTTTTCTCCTGCAATGGTTTTTGCGAACGGGACTCATAATAAATCATCTTCTCGACCGCGGGAAACCCACCACTGAGAAACTGAATGCAGTCACCGTCGCCCCTCGATCTCGGACAACAGATCAGTGGCACCCTCTATTTCGGGATCAAGGGAAAGAGCTGCACTCGCCTCCGCTTGTGCTCCGTCGAGATCGCCCAAAGTCCAGAAAACCTCGGCGAGCCGCAGGCGAATCGAGGGGTCCCCGGGCGCCAGCCGCGCCGCCACCTTCAGGTGCTCTACCGCCTCATCCGCCCGTCCCAGGCTGATCAGGGCGCCGGCCAGGTTTTCCAGCGCCGCGAGATTCTCCGGCTCCAACTCGAGAACCTCTTCGAATCGTACAACCGCTCCTGGAGTGTCTCCACGAAGGGCAAGGGCCACTCCGGCGTCGTAGCGCAGGATCGCGGAGCCCGGAACAACCGCCATGCCGCGCTCGAAGACCTCGATTGCGCGGTCGAAGTCACCAAGCCGAGCCGAGAGCGTGCCAAGGCTGTGGTAGCCGTCGGCACGGGTCGGCTCCGCTTCGACAGCGGCCACGAAGGCCATGACCGCCTCGTTGAACAGTCCGCGGTCGGCGAACTCACGACCGCGCAAAAGGTGGAGCTCGGCAGAGAATGGCTGGACCTCGACTGCCGCGGCCGAGTATTCGTCAAAACCGCTCCTCTGACCCGTCATGAGGCTCAACCAGGCGAGCCTCAGGTGGGAACGTGGGTTGGAGAACAGCCCCCACCGCTCAGCGAGCTCGATGTGGTGGGTGGCCCGCTGGGCGACCTCCAGATCCCCACCAGTCAACGGCTCGAGCGGTTGGTTGAGATCGAGGGCGGCAGCACGGTATGCGGCAGTCTGGCTGTAAAACCGGTCACCGGCGTGTTCGTGCCACCGAACGACAGCGCTGTGGGCGAAGAACAGCAGGATGACCATCATCAAGAATAGATAGAAACGTCCCGGTACGGTCAGCGTGCCGTTCCGTTCGAACCGCCACCCCCCAAACGAGACATTCGACTTCGTCACCAGCCGCACAGCGACCAGACAGAGAAAGGACAAGGCGCTGGATGCCCCGAGAGAGAGCAGGAAGGGTACGGCGCCGTAGAGTCCTCTGAGGGTCAAAAACGCAGCCGCGAATACAGCCACGAGGAGGGCTTCTTCGGCCCAGGTGACGTTCCACCTTCTGCGATAGCCCTTGGCGTCCGGGCTTGCCTTCTTGATGACCGACGGCAGGCCGGCGCCGAAGAAAAGGGCGCCGTTCGGGCAGGCGCCGATGCAGTCCATACAGCGCATGCAGCCCCGGTCGACGACCATCGCGAAGTCACGCACCTCCTCGTGCACACGCACGTTCGAGGTGCAGTTCGCCGTACACATGGCGCACTGCCGGCAGGCGTCGGTGACACGCACCCGAAAAGGCGCAAACCGATCGGCGGCGCCGATGAGCGCTCCGTAGGGGCACGCATAGGTGCAGAAACCCTTCGACCCGAGTACGTAGACGATCAAGAATCCACACACTGAGAGAGTGATCACGGCGATGGTGAAGCCGGGAAGACCGGTCCAGAGGTTGGTGGTCATCCACTCGGTCGATGGTCTCGAAAAATCGTCACCGGCCCACAGACGGTAAGCGGCCGGCCACAAGAACATGTAGGTAAAGGCGAGCCAGGGCACGAATCGCAGCAGGCGTGAGCGCAAGGGACGGGGACGGATACCAATCTTGAGCAACAACCATCGGCAGAGGTCCTGAAGGGCCACCAAGTGGCACCCCCAACCACAGAAGAAGCGACCGAACACTGCGGAGGTCAGAACGGCGGCGGCGAAAAAAACCAGACCGGCATTGACGATATCGTTTTTGGGCAGCTCCATGGCGCCGTCGGGACCGATCCCCGTCAGGGTGGTTCCGTTGACCAACCAGTGGGTGATATGCACCAGGATGACGAAGTGGATTGCGAGCAGCACCGCAGTCCGCCACATCGAGGCGTTGGCGGGCCGCCACCCACGGGTCCTCTCCGGTCGTGTCATCGCCGGCGGGATACCAGCCACCCGGCGCCGATCATCAGGAGGGCGAGCATCGCAGCACCCCACCTTGTGAGCGCTGGTATGCGAGGGGGGCCACCCACTTCACCACCCAAATCGTCACAGGTCAGCCCGTACTCGGCAACGATGCCGCCGACAGCAATACAGTCCGCCTGCAGCATCTCTGTACACGTCCCGTCGGGAAGACTGCACGCAAAGAACAGGCGATCTTCGATGGGGGCGTCGAGACGGGCAATGATGCCCTCACGGTCCATGGTCTCGACGAACGGGTGCGAGTTCTCCTTGAGCTCGTTGCCCTGCTCGTCCATGAAGCGATCGAGCGGTTGCACGTCGACGAATACCCTCGAGGCGCCTGGCGCTTCGACGGTCGTGACGAACTCGGGGTTGAAAGGATCGGTCACGTCGACCAACTGCATGCCGAGGCTCGAGTTGGCGAGCACGGCGTAGTCGTCGACCCCGACCGGGTCGATCTGGCTCGAGACGTCGACATGCACGACACTACCACCGAGCGAGGTCAGACTTCCTGCCGGCAGGATGTTGTCGGGCTCGGTGATGTCGAACACCCGCA
>CAZCEX010000277.1:0-6240 GCA_964497785.1 uncultured Thermoanaerobaculia bacterium
AGGTGGATTTGCCGCCCATGTTGGGGCCGGTGAGGAGAACGATGTTCTGGTCCTCGGCATCGAGTTCGCAGTCGTTGGGTATGAACGGCGGGTCTCGCTGCAGCTCCTCGATGACGGGGTGCCGGCCGTCACGGATCGCCAAACCTGGGCTGTCGTCAACCTCGGGGCGGCAGTAGTCGCGGCGCCGCGCCCGGTCGGCAAAGGCGGCCAGGACGTCGAGCGCGGCAATTCGAGATGCAGTGTCCGCCACCCGTTGGGCCTGCTTCGACACCGTGCGCGAAAGAGTGTCGTAAAGCTCCTTCTCCCGTGCGATTGCCTGGTCCTCGGCGGCGAGGATGCGGCCTTCGAGCTCCTTCAGCTCGGGGGTGGTGTAGCGTTCGGCGTTGGTCAGTGTCTGACGCCGCTCATAGTTTTCCGGCACTCGACCGGCGTTGGCCTTGGAGACCTCAATGAAATAGCCAAAGACCTTGTTGTACTTGACCTTGAGTGAGTTGATGCCCGATATTTTCCTCTCCTCGGACTCGATTCCGGCGAGCAGCTCTCGGCCGCCCCGAGCGAGGCTCCGGTGCTTGTCGAGCGTTTCGTCCCACCCGCTGGCGATGGCGCCGTGGCCGACCTGGTGGCACGGCTCGGCGGCCAGTTGCTCCTCGAGCAGGGCGCCGAGGTCGGTGAGCGGGTCAAGGTCTCTGGCGAGAGTCTGAATCAGCGGCGCTGCGGCGTGGTGCACGGCCTCGAGTACCCGCGGAATAGCCTTGATACCTTCACGAAGGGAAGCCAGCTCTCTCGGAAACGCCTGGCCCAGACCCGCGCGGGCAGCCAGTCGCTGAAGATCGGGCATTTGATCGAGGGCCTCACGAAGCTCGCCATTGGTGCGGGAGTCGTCAACCAGCTCGGCCACGGCGCGAAGACGCTCGCCGATGACCTCGATGTCGACGCTCGGGCGTACCAGCCAGTCGCGCAAGGTGCGCGAACCCATTCGTGTGCGAGTGTGGTCGAGCACGGCGAGCAGGGACCCCGGTCTCGACCCTGCTACAGATCTTTCGATTTCAAGGTTGCGAAGACTCGCTCGGTCGATGATGAGCGCATCCTCGTGCTCCCTGCGGACGAAAGACCGCAGATGGTGCAGCGCACCCTTCTGTGTGGTCTCGACGTAGCCGAGAAGCGCCCCGGCCATTCCGAGCAGGCGTTCGCCCGGTTTGAGGCCGAAACCTCGCAGCGAAGCAACCCCAAGAAGCCTCCGGAACCGGCGGTCGGCCGCTGCCGGGGAAAATTCCTCAGGAGGAAGCGGGGTCACAGTCGGGACCGGGAGCTCCCTGGGCCAGGCCGCTGACCACCCGTCGCTGTCCTCGGCTACGAGAATCTCGCGAGGCCGCAGGCGTGCGAGCTGCTCGGTGAGCACCCGAGTGTCGCGGCACTCCATACCTTCGAATACTCCGGTGCTGACCTCGATCCATGCCAGTGCGGCGTGATCGTCCTCGCCCCCCAACGCCGCGAGAAAGCAGTGTTCGTTACCGTCGAGGAGCTCGGTATCGGATACAGTCCCCGGTGTGTGGGTGCGGATGATCTCCCGCCGCACGAGGCCCTTGGCCGTCGCAGGATCTTCGACCTGCTCGGCAACGGCAACGCGGTAACCAGCTGTGAGCAACTTGCCGAGGTAGCCGTCGAAAGCATGATGGGGGACGCCGCACATCGGCGCCTCGACATCTTTGTTCTGGCGGCGCCGGGTGAGGGTGATGCCGAGCACCGGCGCTGCCTTCTGAGCGTCCTCGAAGAAGAGCTCGTAGAAATCCCCCATCCGGTAAAGGAGGAGCGCATTCCCGGCTTGCTCCTTGAGGTCAAGGTACTGGCGCAGCATCGGAGTGAGTTTCACCGGAGTATCTTACCTAAGATGAGAAATTCTGGTGGATGAGCTGTGCCAAGACCTTTCGGCGATCCTATCCTTGTGGTCGATATGGCTTGGCCAACGCTGCCGGCCCCCCCAACCTGTCCTTCGGCATGGCCGCGAGCACAACCAGGGTCAGAACATAGGGCAGGGCCAGCAGAAGGTTGTGAGAGACACTGACGCCGAGTCCCTGAATGTGGAACTGAACGGTGATGGCGGCGCCGAGCAGAAGCGCCGCCGCCGCTACCATCACCGGCCTCCAACGGCCGAGCATGACGAGAGCAAGCGCAAGAAAGCCCCTGCCCGCGGTCATACCCTCTACGAAAGTCCCTGAGGCACGCAGCACGAGGGCGGCGCCTGCTACCCCTATCAGGGCCCCGCTACAGGCCAGCACCAGCAGACGGAGACGCGTCGGAGACACGCCGGCGGCAGCAACCGCATGCGGGTTCTCTCCACAGGCACGCACCAGCAGACCGACTCGTGTTTTCCCCAAAACCCAGAGCGTGACGGCAACCAGGCCGAGGCCCCCTATCTCGAGAGGGCCCCAGGGTAGGGTCGGCACCAATGCGCCGGTCGATTGCGCCGTCTGGAGGTGGCGGAAGACGACGCCCGTCAGACCTGCACCCAGCAGAACCACGCCGGTTCCCGCCACCACCTGATCGGCGCCGGTCGCGACGGCGGCGGCAAAGATGAGGTTGATCGACAGAGCCGCGGCTGCCGCCACCCCGATTGCCCACCACGGGCCCACCACCGGCGCGGCAAGCGCAGCAGCCAGGCAGCCGACCAGCATCACCCCTTCGATACCGATGTTGAGCACGCCGCTGCGCTGCCCGACGAGCTCTGCCATCGCCGCCCAGATGAGGGGGGCCGTCACCGTCAACAGCTCGGCCACCATCAGCCCCGCTCCTCGCGCGCCATCCAGGCGAGCGTAACGATGACCAACCCCTGGATGAGCACCACCCCCACCGCAGGCACACCCGCACCACGCTGCATACCGCCTGAAGCAGCAGCCATAGCCCCAAAGAGCAGCGCAGCCAGCACCGTGCCAAGCGGCTCCAGCCCCCCGAGCAGGGCGACTGCAATGCCCGAATATCCCCATCCCGGGCTCATATTCTCGAACAGACGATGGGTCACTCCGGAGACCTCAACCGCTCCCCCCAGCCCGGCCAACGCCCCCGACAGCACCAGGACCCGGGCCTGGATCGCTGCCACCGGAAGCCCACAGGCTCGCGCTGCTTCGACACTGTCGCCGACGCTGCGCACCTCAAGCCCCCAACGTGTGAATCGTAAAGCGAAGCCAAGCGCCACAGCCACGACCAACGCCAGAAGAATCCCGGCGTGCAGACGCCCAGGCGGAAAAAACCTGAGGAGCTCTGCCGACGGTCCAACGGCAGCACTCTGCGGGTAGACGCCCCCGGGTTCGCGCAGGGGACCGTGCACGGCCCAGGCCAGGAGATGCACAGCGACAAGATTGAGAAGGATGGTCGACAACACCTCGTTGACGCCCGCTGCGACCCGAAGCCAAGCTGCCGCACCCGCCCAAAGACCCCCGCCGACGACCCCGCCGGCGAGCACCAGGAGCAGGTGCCACGGTCCAGGTGGTACGGCAAGGGCAACCGCCGTCGAGGCTCCGGCGCCGGCCAGCAGCTGTCCCTCGGCGCCGATGTTCCAGACGCCGGCTCTGAAAGCGAGGGCAACGGCGAGCCCACACCACAGGAGGGGGACAGTCTTGACGAGCGTCTCCTGCACAGCCCACCCCGAGCCGATCGAGGCCTCGACGGCGGCCCGAGCCGCAGCCAGAGGCGACGCCCCCACCGCCAATACGACCAAGAGTCCCGTCGCCGCTATCACGCCGATGGTTACCAACCACCGCCTCACGCCGCTTCTCCCCCAACCCAGCGTGCGAGACGTTTCCGGGGGGTGTCCCGACCCCCTTCTCCAACAACCACGCCGCGCGAAAAAACGATGATCCGATCACCGAGCGACCGCGCCTCATCGAGGTCCGAGGTCACGATCAACACCGCCGCACCCGACCCGGCTGCACCGGCGAGGCGCTCCTGAACGGCGGCCTGGGCTGCGACGTCGAGCCCGCGCGTCGGATGGATGGCGACGATGACCGGCGCCCCACTCGCCAATGCCCGGGCGACAACCACCTTCTGTTGGTTTCCGCCGGACAGCGTCGCTGACGGTTGATCGGATCGCGCCACCACACCAAAAAGAGCGATCTCCTTGCCGCCCTCACGATGCAACCGAGCCGGCGAAAGCACGCCGCCGCTGTAGGGTGCACGGTCGAGACGTCCGACGGCCAGGTTTTCGGCCACTGACAAGGTCGGGAAGAGACCTTGACGCCGTCGATCCGCAGGAACGAGCCCCACCCCCGGCCGGATGTCCCCTCGCGCACGCCGAGTCACGCCGAAGATCTCGACCGAACCGGGACCCGCCTCCAGACCCGCCACCCGCTCGGCGGCCGCCACCTGCCCATTGCCGTCGACGCCGGCGAGCACAACGATCTCACCGGCCCGAATGTCGAGATCGAGAGGCCGCAACCGCGGCGGGAGCGCGATACCCCGGGCCCGCACTACGACCCTGCCCGGTTCGCGAAGACCAGGCGCCCGGCGTTGGGGCAGCATGCCGGTCATCAACAGCGCCAGCTCGGTAGAAGAGGCCTGTGCCGCGAGGGTCGCGACCACCTTCCCGTGACGCAGCACAACGACGCGGTCAGCGACCTGAGCGACCTCGTCGAGTCGATGGGTGATGAAGACCACGGCCATGCCTGCGGCCGCGAGATCACGCACGACCGAAAAGAGCCGGTCGGCCTCTCCCGGCGTGAGTACCGCCGTCGGCTCGTCGAGAAGGAGGATCCGAGGTTCTACCAGCAGGGCCTTGGCGATCTCGACCCATTGCCTCTCACCGATCCCGAGGTCACGAATGATCGCACCACCAGGCGGAAGGACCACCCCGAGCCGTGCTCCGAGGGCCGACCACGCCTCGGCGACGCGGCGCCAAGACCAACCGGGAAAGACCAGGCTGAGATTTTCCGCAACCGTGAACGCCTCCACGAGCTGGTCGTGCTGGTGCACGACGGCAACTCCTGCGGCACGAGCCTGCCGGGCGTCGCCAGGGTCGTAGACCTGCCCCTCCACCTGGAGCTCGCCGTCGCTCAGCCGCAGAGTGCCCCCAACCGCTTCGACCAGAGTGGACTTACCGGCGCCGTTCTCGCCGAGCAAAGCCACCACCTCGCCGCCGCCAACCTGAAGATCCACGCCGGCAAGCGCCACCAGATCCCCAAATCGGCGCACAGCGCCCTGCATCACGAGCCTGGCCGGCACTGCGGTTCTAGAAATGCTCGAGCTCGACATCACCCGCCAGGATGCGAGCCCGCTCCCGATCCACGGCCTCGATGACCGCCCCATCGAGCCCGTCTTTCAGCGCCGGGTTCAGCACCAGCGAAACGACTCCTGACTCGAGGTCGAAGGTGAAGACTGTCCCGGTGAACGCACCGGCCTGTACCTGACGGGCCACAACGACCATGGCCTCGGGGATGTCCATCACGGCCGAAGCCAGAACAACGTCCGGGGCAACCCATGCCTGGTCCGAGTTCGTCCCGAAGGCCACCAGACCGTGCTCTCTGCAGGCCTGAAAGACACCCTGGCCAGCCGCATCGGCATTGTGAATGACAACGTCGGCGCCCTGGCGAGCGAGACTCACAGTCGCCTGCCGGGCAGCCGCTGCGTCCTCCCAATTGCCGAGGTAGATCTCCTTCACCACGCCTCCAGGCCGGTTGTTGAGGAATCCGCGCCGAAAACCCTCGAATACGAGCTTCACCGGAGGGATTTCCATGCCCCCGATCATGCCGGCGACTCCGCTCTCCGAAACACCGCCCGCCATCACCCCCGCGAGGTAGGCCGCCTCTTCGAGCCGAAAGACCAGGCCCCCGACGTTGTCGGATACGTAACGTCCGGAGGTGACGACAAACGCCGTGTCGGGAAAGTCGGCGCCGACCACTCTCGCGGCATCCTGGAACTCGAAACCATGTCCGAATACTACTGAACAGCCTCGCTTTGCAAAATCACGAAAGGCCTCTTCGAACTCCGCCGGGCTCGAGGCCTCGAGGTGGTAGGTCTCGGCCCCGAGCTCGTCCTGCAAGCGCCCCAGAGCGGCATACGCAGCGGCGTTCCAACCGGCATCGGATACCGGTCCGGGGGTGACCAGGGCGACGCGAAAAGCCGTCTCGGACACCTGGCCACTGCCGCCGCCGCAAGCGGAAAGACCGATACACACGACGACGAGGACCACGAATGAGCGCTGCATGCATCCATGATGGCACAGTTGGTTTGCCGGAAACGAGGCTGAACTAG
>CAZCEX010000278.1:0-6233 GCA_964497785.1 uncultured Thermoanaerobaculia bacterium
GTCAGGACTTGACCCCCAACTTCGACCGGAGAGTCTTGCGGTCGATCCCGAGGATCTTTGCCGCCGCGGTCTTGTTGCCTTCGACCCGTTCGAGCACCGTACGAATATGGCTCACCTCGGTCTCGCGCAGGGTCAGCAGGAGGCCGGTGGGTGTCACGGCCTGGAAGCGAAAACGCGGCGGCAGATCGACGGCGTCGACAGACTTGCCTGCCAGGGCCGGAAGAAGCCGTCGTACGACGTGGGTCATCTCCGCCAGGCCTCCGTGCCAGTCGGCGCTGGCCAGGGCTTCGAGGGCGCGATCCGAAAAATCCGGCGCCTGTACTTTCCATAAGGCCGCCTCCCGGGCGGCGATGTTGCGCACCAGATCGACGATGTCATCTTTGCGGTCGTTCAGCGGCGGGATTGAGATGCTGGCCGCAGAGAGTCGGTCGAGGAGGTCGCGTCGAAAGACATCACATCCGACGAGGGCCGAGATGTTGCGGCGCGCGATGACGAATACCCGGACGTCGGTGGGCTGTGGACGACCTCCTCCGATAGGAACCCGGCGCCGTTCCTGGAGAAGACGAAGTAGATGGAGCTGAGCGATCTCGCCGAGAGTTCCGACACTGTCGATGACGAGGGTTCCACCTCCGGATCGCCCGACGATGGAGTCACCGCCTTCGGTCGTTCCGAAAAGTGCGGTCGCCGCACTGGAACCGAGGAGCTCGCAGTGTGCGGTCGCGAACGGCCCGTCACTTCTTTCGCTGCGGTCGTGGAGAGCACGCGCAAACTCGAGCCCGCCGCTTCCGAGGGGGGCCCTGATCAGCACTGGTGACCGACCCGGTCCGTGGGTGTCCAACTCCCGCAGCAACCGTTGCGCTTCTTCAGACCGCCCGGTGAGCACTACCGGGAGACCGAGGTCGCCGTTGTCACTGTGGCGTTGCTCGACGGCGAGGACCTTGTTGACGGTTTCGAGCAGCTCGGTTTTGGTAAAGGGCTTTGTGAGGTAGGCTTCGGCGCCGCCCTTGACCGCCTCGACTGCCCCTTCGATCGACGGGAATCCCGTCAGCATGATGACCGCTGTGTGCGGCAGGTTTTCACGAACGTGACGAACGAGATCGAGTCCGTCCGGCCCCGGCATGCGAAAGTCGGTGATGACGAGATCTACCGGGAGTCCCTGAAGGCTTTCGACTGCCGATGGAACATCGGGCGCGGTCTCGACCCGGTGACCGCACTCGGCGAGGAACCGGCCGACGACCTCGAGAGTCGCCGGCGAGTCGTCGACCACGAGCACACGGGCGCCGTCATCGCCTTGCCCCATCACCTCTCCTCTCCGGCCATCGAGTCCTTCGACCTCGGCAGCCGCACGATGAACAGGGATCCGGAACCCGGGGCGCTTTCGACCCGGATGGAGCCGCCATGAGCGGTGACGATCCCGTGCACGACGGCGAGACCGAGCCCGGTGCCGACGTTGACCTCCTTGGTGGTGAAGAAGGGCACGAAGATCCGTTCGCGGACCCGCTCCTCCATGCCGAGGCCGGTATCTGCCACCTCGAGCACGGCTTCATCGCCGTCGGGCCTTGTCGCCACGGTGAGCGTGCCCCCTTCCGGCATCGCCTGTACGGCATTGACCAGCAGGTTGACGACCACCTGTTGCAGGCGTGGGGGATCGGCGTCGATCATGATGTCGGGCGCGCGCGTTTCTTCAACCACGCGAACCCCCGCCTCACGGCATCTGACGGTCACCAGGGACAGGGCGGCTCTGACAACGCTGTCGAGCTCTGTCGGCTGCGTCTGGGGCGGGTCGCGACGGGCGAAAAGCATGAGCTGGCGCACGATCTCTCGTGCGTGCAGTGCGGCATCCTCGATCTTGCCGAGATCTTTCGCCGCTGCTTCAGGCAGTCCGGCACAGTCGGCGGCGAGTTGTGCGAAGCCGAGCACGGCGCCGAGCGGTTCGTTGAGCTCGTGCGCGACTCCGGCGGCGAGCGTGCCGATGGTTGCAAGCCGATCGGCGTGGCGGAGCTTGGCCTCGAGTTGCTGCTTCTCTTTTCGTGCTTGTCGCCGTTCGACCAGCCCGGCCAGCTGGCGAGCCACGGTGGCCAGCAGCTCTTTCTCCTCGGTCATGAAGATCTCGTCGCCGACGCGAGGTCGATCTTCGGTGTAGACGATTTCCACCCAGCCGCGTTCAATGCCGTTGATGACGAGTGGCGCCCTCATTTGGGCAACGGCTTGCGCCTGAGCATCGCCATGGACCATGTCGTCGAGCACGACCGAAGCGCACGCGACCTCTGGGAATTGCAACGCCGGCGGAAGAAGTCGAGCCGCCTCGGCCAGAAGGTCATCCAGCTTGTCGTCGCTGTCGGCCAGTCGGGACAGCCCGTAGGTGCAGGTCAGCTCATTGACCCTTTCTCGGACCTCTGCGAGCAGCCGCTGGTGCTCGAGCGCGATTGCCAGGGTCTCCGACACGCGCAGGAAAGCCTCCGCCTCGCGTCGTACAAGGTAGGACGGGTCGGGGCTCGGAAAGGCCAGCCAGCCGGCGATGCGCTCACCGGCCTTGAGGGAAAGCATGGTGAGGCTTTCATCGCCGGATGTGGTGGCGGGCCGAACCGTGAGCACACCGTGATCCCAACCCTCCGGCACCATGGACAGGGCGCTGCACAACGCCTCGACGCCCACCTCGCCCCCGAGGTCGAGTCGGGTGGCTTCGAAGCCGTCCGCCGGGGACCAGTGCAGATGCAGCCAGTGCTGATTATCGAAGACGAGGAGCTCGACGGTGCCAGTGCGCACGACGCCGGCCAAAACCGAGCAGAGTTGGTGGAAGAACTCTACCCGGGGCAGCTCCGCCGCAGCGAGACCGAGCACGGCCTGGGTCAGCCTCGCCGTCTCGAGGGGACCGGCTACCCAGGGGTTCGTGGTCTGGTGCGTCATGGCCCCATTGTACGGGCTCACCGTTGGGGGATTTAAGAGGATTCTGCAGGGGAGAGGCGCCAGTCCCCTACAAACGACCCTTCGCGTTCGAACCTCTACCCTGCAGAATCCTCTAGACACCGCAACACCACGCGGGCTACTCTCGTTTTGATGAACCCGGCACAGACGCTTAAACCTGGTTTTGGCCTCTCTACTCGGTATGGGATGGGCACGGAGGAGTTTTCGTCTCTGATGAAGTGGCGGGTTCTCGAGGTCCTCATCGTGGCTTCCCGCTACGACACCTTCGCGCTCGAGGAGGACGGCCAGCTGACGGAGCTCCTCTTCGAGGAGTATCGGAGCATGGAGCTCAATCTGCGCTACGTGCCGCGATTCACCCGGGCCGATCGCGCGACGCACGCTCTCGAGCTGCTCGGCGAGCGTAACTTCGACCTCGTCGTGACCTCGGCCCGGGTCGGGGATGCGGAGCTGACGGCCTTCGTGACCGAGGTTCGCGAGCAGTGGCCCGAGATTCCGGTTGCTCTGCTTGCGGCCCACATCTGGGACCTCGCCGTGGCCGAGGACCTCCGCGCCTCAGGCATCCTGGAGTTCATTTTCTTGTGGCAGGGGGACGTCAAATCCCTGTTCGCCTTGATCAAGCAGGTCGAGGACCGGCGCAACGCCGATTTCGACATCCTCGAAGGTGGCGTGCAGGCCATCATCGTGGTCGAAGACGAGATCCCGTTCTACTCGAGTCTGCTGCCCCAGATCTATCTCGAGGTCACTTCTCAGACGACTCGGCTCATGGCCGAAGGGCTCAACCTCTCGCATCGTCTGCTGCGCATCCGTGCTCGGCCGAAGATCCTTCTCGCCCAGACGGCCGAAGAGGCGTGGGAGCTGTACGAGCGGTATTCGCCCAACGTGCTCGGGCTCATCTCTGACGTCGGTTTTCCGAACGGGGGGGTGCTCGATCCCGAGGCTGGCCTTCGGCTCGCGGAGCGGGCCCGTGAGGCCGACCCTCATCTGCCGGTGCTCCTGCAGTCAGTCGAAGAATGTTTTCGTCAGCCGGCACGGGACCTCGGCGTGGCCTTCCTGGACAAGAAGAGCCCCGATCTGCTCGACGGCATTCGAGGCTTCATTCTCGACCATTTCGGTTTTGGGGACTTCGTATTCCGCTTGCCTGACGAAAGACCGGTGGCCCGGGTATCCGACATGCGGGAGATGATCCGCGTGCTGCCGGACATCCCTGGGGAGAGCCTGCTCTTTCACGCCGGCCTCAATCAGTTTTCCGCCTGGTTGAAGGCGCGCACCGAGTTCGAGCTCGCTTCCCTGCTGAGGCCGCGGCGGGTTTCGGACTTCGGCGATGCGGAAGAGCTGCGCGAATACCTCATTGCCGCCTTCACACTCTATCTGCAGCAGATTCAAAGCCACGTCACGACTGATTTCGACGAGCGTCGCTTCGACGAGTTCGTCGCCTTCGCCAAGATCGGGGCTGGCTCTCTCGGTGGCAAAGGCCGCGGTCTCGCCTTCATGCACAAGCTGCTTGCCTACGAGGAGGTGCGGGTGCCCGGCGTGCACGTCGCCATACCTCAGACGGTCGCCCTCGCCAGCGATGTGTTTGAAGACTTCCTTCACATCAATGAGCTGCGGTCGATCGTGCAGGATGCCCCGGCCCTCGACGACCGGGCGATCCTCAACCGTTTTCGGGCCACGCGCATCGCACATACGATCCGTGCCGATTTGGCTCGTTTCCTGGAGGTCGTGCACGAACCGCTGGCCGTGCGCTCCTCGAGTCTGCTCGAGGACTCGCTGTTCCAGCCCTTTGCCGGCGTGTACGCCACGATCATGCTGCCGAACAACCACCCATCGCTGGACGTTCGCCTCGCACAGCTCCTCGAGGCGGTGAAGGTCGTGTATGCGTCGACCTTTTTCAAGACCGCTCGCGACTACCTCGACAGCACCCCCTACCGCGTCGAAGAAGAACGCATGGCGGTGCTCGTGCAGCGTCTGGTCGGCAGGGCCTTCGGGAGCCGGTTCTACCCGACCCTGTCGGGCACGGCGGCATCGAACAACTATTACCCCTTTCGGGAAATGAAGCCGGAGGATGGTGTAGCCCAGGTTGCCCTCGGTCTCGGGAAGGCGGTTGCCGAAGGTATCGAAGCGTTGCGTTTCTGCCCGACACACCCGCAGGTCCTTCCCCAGATGTCCTCGGTCAAGGACGTCTTGCGCAACGCCCAACGCCGATTTTATGCCCTCGACATGTCACGTGACGATACGATTCCCGGGCTCAAGATCGATGCCAACCTTTTGCACCTCGAAACTATCGCTGCCGTTGCAGACGGCGCCGCGCGACCTCTTTTGTCGACTTACCGGCGAGAGGATGACGCCATTTCGATGGGCTATGACGAGGGCGGCGCCCCGCTCATCACCTTTGCTCCGATCTTGAAAGGCCGGCCCTTCGATTTGCCGGAGCTTCTCGTTCGACTGCTTCATCTGAGCGAGGAGGGCATCGGGGCGCCGGCTGAGCTCGAGTTTGCCGTTCAGCTCGAACCCGGACTCGACGAAGAGCAGGTTTTTCATGTCGTTCAGATGCGGCCGCTGGTCATCGAGACGATGAGCGACGACGTCAGGCTCGACGAGGAGGATCTGGAGCGCGCACTGGTCCGAACCAAGGTGGCTCTCGGGCACGGACGACGAGAGAGTATTTCGGACCTGATCGTGATCGACCCGGAACGATTTGAACGGAGTACCACGGTCCAGGCCGCAGCCGCCATCGAAGCATTCAATATCAAGCTGCGCAAGCAGAGTCGCCGGTGTGCCCTGGTCGGACCGGGGCGGTGGGGATCGCGAGACCCCTGGCTCGGTATTCCGGTGACCTGGGCGCAGATCTCCGCCGCCCGGGTGATCGTCGAAACCGACTTCGCCGATCTCCAGGTCGAGCCATCTTTCGGCTCTCACTTTTTTCACAATCTCACATGCTTTGGAGTTGCCTTCTTCGCGGTCCACGCCGTTGAAGGTCGCGGCAGCATCAACTGGCAGTGGTTCCGAGCGCAGCCCAGCTTCGAGGAAGACCTCGACGGGGCCGTTCGCCACATCCGGTTGGAATCGCCCCTCCAGGTCCTCGTCGACGGGGAGACCGGGACGGGTGTGATCCTCCCATAGGGGTCCACCCTCGGTCACCGCTTCGCCCGAGGACATTCGCGGCCAACCACCCGGATCCCGGATCCCGGAACTTGGTAACGGGCACACCACAGGCGAGACGCCTGTGGCCACCAAGCCTCCCGTCGTGACGGCCGTTCTGGTGGGAGCAGGCGTCCCGCCTGCGGAGAGAAACCTCGACCGGCGCCGTA
>CAZCEX010000279.1:0-6229 GCA_964497785.1 uncultured Thermoanaerobaculia bacterium
GCCCGCTGGACCCCGAGAGCATGCTCCTGATCGGCGGGGGCGAGGTCGTCGGCACGATACCCCGGGGATTGCCTTCCCTCGGGCTGCCCGATCTCGACATGAAGGCCATACCGAAGCTGCTCACCGCGGCGATCATCATCTCGCTATTGGGTTTCATGGAGGCCATTTCCATCGCCAAAGCGATGGCGGCAAAGACCGGTCAAAGACTGGATCCGAATCAGGAACTGATCGGCCAGGGTCTGGCCAACCTTGTCGGCGCCGTGGGTCAAAGCTACCCGGTTTCGGGGAGCTTCTCCCGCAGTGCGGTCAACCTCCAGGCAGGGGCGCGGACCGGTTTTTCGAGCGTCATCACCACTCTGACCGTGGTCGTGGTATTGATCTTCTTCACTCCCCTGCTCTACCACTTGCCGCAGGCCGTGCTCGCAGCCGTCATCATGATGGCCGTCATCGGACTGGTGAACATCAGCGGCTTCGTCCATGCCTGGAAGGCCCAGAGGTACGACGGAGCGATCTCGATCGTCGCATTTGTCAGTACGTTGGCGTTCGCACCTCATCTTGACAAGGGCATCGTGCTCGGCGTTCTCCTGTCGTTGGGGGTCTTTCTCTACAAGAGCATGAGGCCAACGGTCGCGGTCCTGTCCCGCCATGAGGACGACTCTCTTCGCGCCGCATTGATCCACGGGCTGAAGGAGTGCACCTACATCGACGTCGTGCGGTTCGACGGTCCGCTGTTCTTCGCCAACGCCACCTACCTCGAGGACCAGATCAACGAACGCTTGCTTGCCAAGCCCGACCTGAGGCACATTGTGATCGTGAGCAACGCCATCAGCGACATTGACGCTTCTGGGGAGGAGACCCTCTCGCTTCTCGTCGACCGAGTGCGGAGCGCAGGAATCGAGATCTCGTTCAGTGGGGTCAACGAGGCCGTAATGGCGGTCCTCGAACGAACCCATCTCATCGAACGAATCGGTCGTGATCGTTTCTTTCCGACGATGGACCGTGCAATCTATGCGGTCCACCCGCACGCTCACGACAACGGCAAGGAGGAATCATGTCCACTGATCAGCGTCTGCGACACGAGGTGAACACGTACGGCCAAAGGGGGATGTGATGCCAGTCATTTCGATCTTCGGTGGAATTTACTGCCTCCGCGAGGAGGTCATCAATCGGCTGCTGGACGAGACTCGCTATTCGCTGTTCACAGACCAGGATCTCGTACGCCTGGCAGGGCAGCTTTCCGGAGTGCCAGCTGCGAAGATCACCAAGGCGTTCTCCGCCAAGACGTCCGTATTCAACAGCTTCACCCAGGAGAAGGAGCGCTCGGTCGCGTACCTGAAGTACGCGCTCGCCCAGACCCTTGCGCAACAGCCCGATGCGGTGGTGGTCGCCGGTTTCTGCACCCATCTCATCCCGTCGAGGATCAGCCACGTTCTTCACGTGTGTCTCATCGCAGACCTCGGCGAACGAGTCCTGCGAGCTGTGGCCCGGGACGGGATGTCTGAAAAAGAGGCGATGAAGAAGATTACCCACATGGATGAAGACAGTGCTGCGTGGGTCGCGAGCCTGCGCAACAGCGCAGACCCCTGGGATGCAAGGCTCTACGACATCCTCATCCCGACCGACAAGACCAGCATGGTCATCACAGCCTCTCTCATCGGCGAAAGCCTCGAGCGTCCCGCGGTGCAACCGACGGCCCAGTCCCAAACCGCCGTCGACGATTTTCTGGTTGCCGCACGAACCGAGCAGGCCCTCGCGCAGGAGGGCCACCTTGTGCAGGTCGAATGCGACGCCGGGCGAGTCACCCTGACCATCAACAAGCACGTACTGATGCTCGGAAGACTCGAGGATGAGCTCAAGGCGATCGCCGGTCCCCTCGAGGGCGTGCGCTCGGTGACGACACGAGTGGGCCCTGATTTCTACAAGACCGACATTTATCGAAAAGCCGATTTTGAAACGCCTTCAAGAGTGCTGCTCGTCGACGATGAGCGGGAGTTCGTGCAGACCTTGTCGGAACGACTGCAGATGCGCGACGTCGGGTCGGCGGTGGCCTACGACGGCGAGTCCGCACTCAAAATGGTGGAGAATGACGAACCTGATGTCATGATTCTCGACCTCAAGATGCCGGGCATCGACGGCATCGAGGTCCTCCGCCGGGTCAAAAAGAGCAATCCCCACATCGAGGTCATCATTCTGACCGGTCACGGCTCCGACGAAGACTGCGCGACATGCATGAAAATGGGCGCCTTCGCCTATCTCCAGAAACCGGTGGACATCGACGCCCTCAGCGACACCTTGAGGAGGGCAAACGACAAAGCGCGACTCACAGCTCATAGCGCAGACAAAGGCGACGAATGACCCTGAGGGACCCCGAACCGCGCCGAGCTCGCAGAATCTTCGCGATGCTGAGGCCCGAGTTCTGGGTCGACCGCCAGGTACCGCCCGGAACCCATCGCCATTCCCTCAATCTCCGCCGTTTGTGGAAACTCACGGTGCTCATCATGTCAGTCGTCGCAATCGGCCCGTTGCTGGTCGTGACCGGAATCGACTACAAGGTGACTCAGGAGTCCGTCGAGTCGGAGTTTCTGCTCCGGACATCGAGGATCGTCTCGAATACCAAAAGATCGGTCGAGTTCTCTCTCATCGAACGGATGTCAGCGCTGGACTTCATCGTCCAGGACAACAGCTACGAGGAGCTTTCCAACTGCGATCGTCTGTCCACGATTCTCGAACGCCTGCAGAAGAGCTTCAAGGGCTTCGTCGATCTCGGCGTCATAGACTCCGACGGGAGTCAGGTCTGCTACGTTGGCCCGTACGAGCTCGCAGGAGTCAACTATGACGATCAGGAGTGGTTCCGAAACGTACTCGACCGGGGAATGCACATCAGCGACGTCTTCAGCGGATTCCGGCACGTGCCCCACCTCGTCATTGCGGCTCGCCACGAGGTCCCGGGCGGGGGGTTTTATGTTCTGAGAACCTCGTTGGAGGCGGATTTCTTCAACCAGCTGCTTTCCGGTCTCGAGCTCAGCGGCGACGGCGATGCATTCATCGTCAATAAGGAGGGCGTTCTTCAGACCTCCTCTCGCAGACACGGCACGATCCTCGACAGAATCGACCTCGACGTGCCACGCGCTTCGAACAGGACCGTTGTGCATGAAACCGCTGGTCCTCACGAAGAAGCGCTGATCGTCGGTTACTCATACATTCCGGAAACCCCTTTCGTTCTCATGATCGTCAAACAGAAGCCGGTGCTCATGCAGGCGTGGCACAGCACCCGGCGGCAACTGATCGTCTTCCTGGCCGCCAGCATCACGGGGATTCTGATCGTGATCCTGGGGGTCACGACGTACCTCGTCGACAGGATCTACTGGGCTGACCTGCGCCGGGTCGCTACACTCCACCGCATCGAGTACACCAACAAGATGGCCTCCCTCGGTCGGCTCGGCGCCGGTGTGGCCCACGAAATCAACAACCCGCTCGCGATCATCAACGAGAAGGCCGGCCTCATCAAGGACCTCTTTACCTTCACTGACCGCTATTCGAACGATGAAAAGCTCCTGGGCATCGTCGACTCGATCCTCGCTTCGGTCGAACGATGCTCGACGATCACCCGGCGTCTTCTCGGTTTCGCCCGCACATCGGAGACCGAAGCGACGCCTGTGGACCTCAAGCAGACGGTCACCGAGGTTCTCGGGTTCATGGGTAAAGAGTCGGAGTATCGTTCAATCGACGTAACGGTGACCATCGACGACCACCTGCCGCAGATCGAGACCAATCGAGGGCAGCTGCAGCAGATCCTTCTCAACCTTATCAACAACGCGTTCGCCGCGGTCAATGATGGCGGCACCATCGAGATCTCGGTCGCACAGGAGGACGAACAGTCGGTCACGATCAGGGTCTCCGACAATGGCTGCGGCATGACAAAGCACGAGCTCAAGAGGATCTTTGAACCTTTTTTTACAACCAAAGCGCACGCCGGCGGGACCGGCCTCGGGCTGTCGATCACGTACTCACTGGTCCAGGATCTTGGAGGATCGATCGGCGTCGAGAGCGAGCCGGGGCGGGGGACACAATTCACAATTACACTGCCGCTGGCCGTTTCACGAAAGGAGGCGTCCCCCGATGCGGGTTCTACTCGTTGACGACGAAGAGGAGTTGGTGACAACCATTGCGGAACGTCTCGCCTTCCGGGGTATCGAGGCATGCTGGTCGACGACGGGCGCCAAAGCGGTGACCCTCGCGGCAGAGCAGACCTTCGACGTCGCGGTGTTGGACGTCAAGATGCCCCAGATGGGAGGCATCGAACTCAAGAACCAGCTCGAGCAGTTGAATCCGGACATGAAGTTCATCTTCCTCACAGGACACGGCTCGGAAGAGGACTTTCGAGTCGGATCTGCGATGGCGGCCCGCTACCTGGTCAAACCACTCGACATCGACGCTCTCATCGAGGCGATGCAGAAGGTGCTGGAGACATGACGACAAATCGTGAATGGAAGGCGATTGCAGACGGGGGGCTTCGATACTTCGGAAGCGTGTCAGCCTCGGTGAGCCACGACATCCGGAACCGGCTCGCCGTCATCAACGAGAAGGCCGGCCTCCTCGAAGATATGACCACGATGATGATCGAGGGAAGAGCCATCGACCTCGAACGAATGAGGACACAGGCTCGCAAGGTCAACGAGCAGGTCCACCTGACCAACCAGATCATCCGTAACCTGAACGCCTTCGCGCACACCGTCGATGCCCCGCGGAAATCCGTCGACGTGGCCGAGCTCCTCACTCTCGTCGCCACCCTGTCCGCACGCAAGGCCGCTGCAGCGAACACCTCAATCGACACATCGGGTCTGCGCGACGGCATCCAGCTCACGACCATGCCCTTCTTCCTGGGCACTCTGATCGGCCGCTGCCTCGAGATCGGTCTGGCGCGAGTCGATGAAGGATGCGCCATCACGGTCGCCGCGGAGTCGATCGACGGCGGTGTCAGGATCAACTTCGGCCAGATCAGCGCAGCCGAAGGCGAAACGGCTTTAGTCAAACCCGGCGCCGCCGTTTTCGCCCTCCTTGAGCTGCTCGGGGGTCACATCAGAATAGACCACGAACGATCGGAGCTTCAGCTCGAGGTTCTCGATCTCGAACGCCATGAAAACGGGGGTCAACCATGACGGAACGAGTATTGCTTGTTGATGACGAAGACGAGTTCATTCAAACCCTCGCAGAACGAATGCGCAATCGAGGGATGGAGGTTTCGACGACCAACTCAGGCCGGGAAGCGCTCGAAATGGTGGATCACGAGCCCTACGACGTGATCGTGCTTGATCTGCAAATGCCCGGAATGAACGGCATGGTCGCGCTCGAAAAGATCAAAAAACGGCAGCCGGATATCCAGGTCATCCTCCTCACCGGACACGCGACGGTCGCCAACGGCGTCGAGGCCGTCAAACTCGGCGCGACGGACGTTCTCGAAAAACCCGTGGATATCGAGTCGCTGACCGACCACATTCGAGAAGCCAGGGCAACGAAGATGATCGTTCTTGAAAAGCAGACCGAAGAAAGGATCTTGGAGATCATCAACCAGAAAGGCTGGTAGGCAGGCTGCAGCACAGGATCAAACACGCCGCTGGTGTGTGGCGAAAAATGCAGGAACGCCACCTCGACGCCGCTGAGGTCCACGACGCTTTTGCGTTCCGCATTATCGTTCCTGATCGCGACGACTGCTATCTCGCCCTTGCTTCGGTTCACCGCCTGTTCGAACCAGAACCCTCTCGTTTCAAAGACTATGTCGAGAAGCCTAAAAGCAACGGGTATCGAAGTCTGCACACCACGGTGCGCGACAAGTCGAATCTGCTCTTCGAGGTTCAGATCCGCTCGCTCGAGATGCACGAGGGGGCCGAGAGTGGCGACGCAGCACACTGGAGGTATCGGGCCGGGAAGCCTAGGACCACGAGGTGGCGCCACCGTTGGTGGAAGACTTCATCCTCCATCCGCGCCAGATGAGACGTGACGAAAAGAGCAAGGCTACCCCAACCGCGATGTAGAGTAGATCAATGACCCAGGTCGCTCCTAGGTGACTGCGGAGGATCCTGCCACCCACGGCCATCACCGCAACCAGGGCCCACGAACGAATCGACAAAAAACCACCGAGACAGCGTCCCTCGCCCCGCTGCCAAACGCGTAGTTGTCCCCTTTGAACTCCTTGAGCATATGTGTTGCCTGTTTCTTTAAAGACGACATG
>CAZCEX010000280.1:0-6227 GCA_964497785.1 uncultured Thermoanaerobaculia bacterium
GCCGCCGAACCCACAGGCGTACAGGGTCGGGCACTGGAGGGCCTCGGCGGCGGTGATCGTGGCGCCCGGATATCGGCTCTTGAGGTAGTCCCCGGCAGCCAGCGTACCGCCAGAGCCGGTGGCACCCACCCAACCGGCCAGGCGCCCCTTCGGACCCGCATTGTCGTTGAGCCAATCCTCGACCGCAGCGCCGGTGACGGCCCAGTGCCAGAGGTAGTTCCCGAACTCGTCGAACTGGTTGAAGATGACCGCTTCCGGCCTGGTTTTGCGAATGTCCCAGCAGGCATCGAAGATCTCTTTGACGTTCGACTCACACCCCGGGGTCGCAATGACTTCGGCGCCGATCGCCTCGAGCCACCTGAAACGCTCCTGACTCATTTCTTCGGGCAGGATCGCGACCGCGTGGCAGCCGAGCAAGGCCGAGTCGAAGGCGCCGCCGCGGCAATAGTTCCCCGTCGACGGCCAGACGGCGACCTGGCGGGCCGGGTCGAACTCCCCTTGCACCAGGCGCGGTACGAGACACCCGAATGCAGCGCCGACCTTGTGGGAACCGGTCGGAAAGTGCCGTCCGACGAGTCCGACGATGCGCGCCTCGACACCGGTCAGCTCCGGGGGCAGCTCGAGCACATTGACCGGACCGAATCCATGGCTGTTCGGGTCGTTGTACCAGGTGATACGAAAAAGATTGAGGGGATCGATGGCCTGGATATCGACTTCAGGCAGACGGCGCGTGACCACCTCGGGAATAAGCTCCGGGTTCTTCTGCTCCGCGAGCGTCGGTATCAGGATCCGCCGGTCTCGGCAGCGGTCCACCGCGCCTGTGCGGGTCTTTATTCGGTCCATGGTCTCCTCCATCGGTAGCTTGCTACCGAGCCGAGACAGTGTACCCCCAGGATCGTTGAGGGCATAGGCCTGGAGGCGAAAAGCTGATTGAACGGTGGTGGCGCCTCTGCCCTCAACGATCCTCAGGATGCGCTTTGCGCATCCGAGCGCAGGCGAAGATGAAAATATGGATGATTGTGTATTCGAATAGTGCGGCCCCTTTGACCCGACCCACAAACCCACCGCATTACCGACGCCATTGTGTCGGGTCAATGCGGCCGCACTATTCGACGGCGTTGCCCCCTTCGGGCAGTTCCTTCGCCACATCCTTGATCTCGTCGAAGACGCGGTCGATGTCCGACATCTCGAGATCTGGGTTGATGCAGACGAGGCGAATGATTCGCCGCCCGAAGACTACTCCGTGACTGATCTTTAACCGGGCCTCGGAATCGAGGCGCTCGCAGATCGCCGCCGAAGAACGTCCACGAACCTCGAAGCAGACGTTGACGGACTCGGGCGTCGCTGTCAGGAGGAGGTCCGAATCCTCGTTGATCCGGGACACGGCGTGGCTCGCCAACTCGAAGAGGCGGTCGATCCGCGCACCGTACCCGGCATCGCCGTGATACAGCCAGGCGGCCCAGAGCTTGAGCGCATCGTTGCGACGGCCGCACTGCAGGGATCGAGTCCCCGGGTTGAACTCGTCTTCGTCCGCCTGGAACAGATAGGAGGCGGACTCGTTGAGATTCTTCGACAAGAGACCTTTCTTGCGCAGCAAGATCACCGAGCAGGACAGTGGTACACCCATCATCTTGTGGGCATTCCACGTCATGGAGTCAGCACGCTCGCACCCCGCCAGGAGTTCGCGGTATTGATCAGACAACAAGACCGAACCACCGAGCGCGCCGTCCACATGCAGCCAGAGACCTTCGTCCGCCGCCACTCGGGAGATCTCCGGGATCGGGTCGAACGCCCCGAGCACCGTGGTGCCAGCGGTCGCATTGATAAAAAAAGGCAAACGCCCCGCGGCGCGATCCTCGTCAATCAGGCGCCGGAGGTCGGCCACGTCCATACGGCCACAATCGTCGGTCGCGACCTCCTTCACGTTGCTCCGGCCGATGCCGACCAGGCCGGCATTTTTGCGGATCGAGTAGTGGCCGTGGTCGGATGTGTAGGCAACCAGCGAAGAAGCGCCAACGCCAAGCTCCCGAATTCCGACTACTGCCTCGTTTCGGGCAATGACCATGGCCACCATGTTGGCCATCGATCCCCCAGGAACGAAGATGCCTTCACCTTCGGAAAAGCCTGCCTTGTTGGTCATCCGCTCGAGCACCTCCCGCTCGAGGAGGATCTGAGGACCCGCGACCTTGAAGGTGTACATCGAGGTATTGGTGAGCGTCGTGAGGATCTCGGCCAGCGTGGCCACTGGCTCCCGACCACCGAACAGCTGATTGAAGAAGCGGGGACTCGCCGAGGACGGCGTGCTGAGTACGACCTGCCTGAGCGCCTTGAGCACCTGCTCGAGGTCGCGGCCCCCGTCCCGGAGCCTCAGGCTCGAAAATTCTTTGAATCGGCCGGCGTCGGGCCTCGGCGGCAAGACGCCTTCACCAGCCACGATCTCCTTCGACAGAGACAGGCCCTCCTCAAGAAGGTCGGGAAGCACCCCGGAGAGGGACCGGAATCGCACTGGCGCAGGCTCCCCAGGGGTGTCCCAGCTATTGGGGCTCGTTTGTTTTTTCCTCTGTGTCATCTGTGTCATCTGTGTCGACTGTGTCGACTGTGTCACCCGAGTCAACTGTGTCGGTCATGTCGTCTGGGTCATCGGAATCTTTGCTGAGCTTTCGCGCCAGCTTCTCTTCCCGTTTCTTCTGCCGCTTGAGCTCCTTGCGGCGCTTCTCGAACTTGTATGCTCCAGTCTTTCTGCCCATCACACCTTCTTTCTGGGGCCAGGGTGCATCACCTCGGCTTCCGGTTGGTACGCGGCCGGCGTCGCCGGCTCGTTCCGGGGAGCATACCAACATCGGGTCGTTAAGCCCACAATCCCGACAACCTCGGAATATTGGCGTCGCGTGCAAGCTTTCAAAAAAGAACAACGAGACACGATCCTGCCGTGTCGAGAGGAAGATCATGCCCAGACCCGAAAAGCACATTTTCATCTGCCTCAACCCACGGCCACCAGGCCACCCGAAGGGTTCGTGCACGACGAACGGCGGCCAGGACGTTCTCATGGAGTTTGCCCGCGAACTCGAGGAGCGGGCGCTCTTCGGCCGCCTCAAGCTCACTCGTACCAGCTGTCTCGGCCCCTGCGACCTGGGCCCGATCGTGCTCGTCTACCCCGAGGGGGTGATGTACGGCGGCGTGCAACCGGGCGACGTGCACGAGATCATTGACGAGCACCTGCTTGGCGATCGGCCCGTAGAACGGCTCAAGGTGCCGCCCGAGGTGTGGAGCTAGCGAATCTTCCTGAACCTCCGCCACAGGCCAGGAGTTGCTCGTCGGGCTTCTTCGGCAAGTGCTTCGACGTCGATCGTCGTGTGGCGGTATTCCTCAAGCAGGACTTTGCCCCTGGCGATAGTGTGACGAACGGTGGATTCGGCGGCTCCATAAGCGAGGTGGCCGAAAGCATTGCTTGCGGTCAGCGGAGTCGGCGGTGCCGGGTCAACAACGATGATATCCGCCTGAGCCCCTGGATCGAGCCGACCGAGCAGCGGTTCATCGAAGGCGAGGGCCGCGCGCTGTGCGTTGATATCGAGCAATCCCGGCACGATATCGAAACCGAGCGTTGCGTTTCCCGCCCCACCGCGAAGGGTGAGGAAGGCCGAACGGAGGGCACGGAGCATGCTCGACGACATGCCATCGGTTCCGAGGCCCACCCGGCAGCCGCACTTGTTTGCCAACTGCAGGTCGAGGCGTCCGACAGCGTTGTTGTTGTTGCTCTCCGGGTTGTGAACAAGGGTGGCGCCGGAGTCGCCGATACGACGAAAGTCCGCGCATCCGAGGTGCACTCCATGGACGAGTACGGCTCTCTCGTCGAGTAGACCAAAGGCCTCAAGGCGTTCGAGCGGACCGCGAGAATAACGTTCGCGCGAGACGGCGGCATCGAGAGCATCCTCCGCGAGATGGATGTGGATACCGAGGTCGTCCGGCCGGTCCCGGGCCACACGATCGAGCGTGTCATCAGACACGGTGAACGAGGCGTGCAATCCGAGCAGAGCACGAACCTGTGGGTTCGACGCGCCGCGACCGGCAAGGTCGAGGTTCTCTTCGAGCCCTGCCAGGGCCTCGTTGTGCGAGTTGCGATCGCTGATTTCGTAACACAGGACTGCGCCAAGCCCAGCCCGATCGACCTCCTCCTCGAGGATTGTCAAGCTCCCGCGTACAAACGTCGGTGATGCGTGGTGGTCGAAGACCGTCGTACATCCCCAACGAATGCAGTCGGCGAGACTCAGGGCCGCCGAGAGGCGAATGGTGTCGGGATCGAGCGCCCGGTCGAGCCGCCACCACAGGCCCGCCAGGATCTCTCCAAAATCCGCCGTTCTCACACCAGGGTCGAGGCCGCGAGCGAGCGCCGAGTAAAAATGGTGGTGCAGGTTGACGAGCCCGGGCAAGATCAACCCACCATGGGCATTGACGAGTCGGGCCCCGGCATACCGGATCGATAGTTCGTCGAAGGACCCGACATCGGTGATGCGGTTGCCCTGCCAGACGACGGCGCCACGATCAATGACCTTCCCCTTCGTCCCAAAAGCCGTCACTACAACTCCCGGACCGAGCAGCTTGATGTCCTTCATCGGCCTTCTCCTCGACGGATGAACCGCCCCGCTGGGAGGGGCAAGAATGCCTCGACCCCGTCCCCACCACGCTCATAAACCCGGCGACCACGAACCCATGTCTCGACGATGCGTCCGGAGAGCACTCGCCCCTCGAGCGGTGTGTAGCGGTTCTTGTTGTGCAGGGCGTCGGCCCGCACCGTCAACGTCTGCCCTTCATCGACGACGGCGAGGTCGGCGTCACAACCAGCCACCATCCTCCCCTTGCGGTGGGTAAGCCCGAAGAACGCCGCCGGTTCGGTCGCCGCGATCTCCACCAGGCGTTCGAGGGTGATCCGGCCCTTTCGCACCCCCTCGGAATAGAGCGTCGCCAGCAGCAGCTCGACCCCCGGCACACCGCCGTAATCGGTCCAGATCGACCCGGTCTGTTTTTCGTCCGGCCACAAGCCAGCAGCGTGGTCGGAGGCCACGAAGAGCAGGTCGCCATCTCTCAGCCCACGCCACAGGCCCTGACGATCCGTCTCCTTTTTGACTACCGGCGCCGTCTTGAGCACCGAGCCGAGACGTTCAAGATCGTCTTCGGTGAAGAGCAGGTAGTGGGGGCAGGTCTCGGCGGACATCGGCAGACCTTCCGCCCGGGCTTTCACCACCACGTCGAGGGCTTTTCTGGACGCGATGTGCACGATGTGGGTGCGGGCGCCCGTCTCACGACAGAGACGACGCAGGGTTTCTGCCGCCTGGACCTCACCCTCCACCGGTCTGCTGCGCGCATAATCCCGGGGCGAGGCGCCGCCCTCCTCCTGCACCACAGCCATCGCCCGCTCCACCACGCCCCGGTCCTCGGCGTGCACCCCTACCGGGATCGCGAGTGCTGCAGCGGTCTCCATCACCTGATGTGCACGATCTTCGGTGAGATCGGTGAAGGTCTCCATACCCGAGAGAAAGTAGATTTTGACCGCAGCAATGCCGGCCTCGACCAGGCCGGCGAGCCGATCGCGCCACCCCGGGTCGTCGATCACATTGCCCGACACCCCTCCCCACAGCATGAAATCCACCATCGCCTTGGGTTCGATCATCGCGAGCTTGTTCTGCAACGCGTCGACCGACGTGACAGGCGGCAACGAGGTGCAGGGCATGTCGACCACCATCGTCACGCCTCCCGCTGCAGCGGCTCGGGTACCCGTGGCGAAGTCCTCCCTCTGGGTAAAGCCCGGATCGTCGAAATGCACGTGACCGTCAATTGCCCCGGGCAGAACGAGGCAGCCCCCGAGATCCACCCGTTCATCGGCGGTCACCGAATCGTCGGGGCCCGCAAGACCGGCAATCGTCTCCCCTTCGATGAGGATCTGCACCGGCCTCCGTTCGTTCCCCCGCCCCGGAGTCACCAGGTTGTGGAGCACGGTACGCTTGTTCTCTCTGGCCCGCATCATGTGTATCCCCACACATCAGGTGGTTGCCAACCGCAGCGGCGTGTCACTTGAACCGCCAAAACACGGAGAACGCAAAGAAAGAACATAAACTGTTTTAAATATTGATTTTGCGCCCTTTGCGTCTTTGCGTCTTTGCGTTTCAAATGCCCTATATGGCCTTCTGATCGCCACTCACGATCAACCTGACTCAACGGGATGGGAATGGCCT